>CAMEZU010000023.1 GCA_945947925.1 uncultured Verrucomicrobiota bacterium | reverse complement strand
TCCTGGCGTCTTCGCAACCGCTTACCAATGCAGCTGCATTGGCGGGTGGTTGGTCACTCCATGTACAAGGGCTGTTCAACCGTTAACTAAGGCAAGTGGCCTTGATGGGCGGTTGCGCAGGACGCCAAGACACCAGGACAAAGAGCGGTCGGGTGGTTGGTCGCTCCTTGTCCTCGGGCTGGCCTGCGGGGGACGAGTGACTTACTTGCCGACGCAGAAGCGGGAGAAGAGGGCGTCGAGGAGATCGGCGGAATAGACCGCGCCGAGGGGACGGCCCAGGACCTCTGCCGCGCGCGCGAGCGCGTTGCCCGCCAGCACCAGGTCGCCCATGTCCGCCGGCAGCAGCGCCTGCGCCTCGAGGAGCGCCGCCGCGAGGCGATCCGACGCCGCGCCCGCATCCGCTCCTGACGCCGCCTTCGCCTCCAGCCGCGCGACAATCGCCCGCCGCAGCGCCTCGAGGCCCTCCCCGGTCTTTGACGAGAGGAGGAGAGGGACGGGGGACGAGGGACGGGGGGTGGACAGGAGATCGCATTTCGAGAGAACGACGATTTCCGAAACGTCCTCAACCTCCGAAACTTCCTCAACCTCCTCAACCCCCACCAGCCTCACGACGACGTCGGCTTTGGCGATGAGGTCTTCGGCACGGCGGACCCCTTCCGCTTCGATTGCATCGTCCGTTTCCCGGAGGCCCGCCGTGTCCACGAGCCGCACCGGCCAGCCGCCGAGGTCGAGCCACTCCTCGATCGTGTCGCGCGTCGTTCCTGCAATCGGCGAGACGATCGCGCGGCTTTCGCCGAGAAGCGCGTTGAGGAGCGAACTCTTGCCCGCATTCGGCGCGCCCACCAGGACGACGAGCGCGCCCTCGCGCAGCATCTTCCCCTCGCGGGCGCGGACGAGCGCCTGCGCGAAGGCGGTGCGAATGGCGCCTAGCTCCCGCTCGAGTCCCTCCGCGAATCCGCCCGGCAGCTCCCCTTCGTCCACATCCAACGCGTGCTCGACCGTCGACGACAGCGTCAGCACGGAGTCGTAAAGGGATCGGAGCGCGCGCGTCTTCCGTCCTGAGAGACCCTCCAGCGCCGCCGCCGCCGCACGGTCCGTCTTCGCGTCGATGAGGTCGAGGACACTTTCCGCCTGGTCGTAGTCCAGCCGTCCGTTCAGAAAGGCGCGCTCCGTAAACTCGCCCCGCCGCGCGAGCCGCGCGCCCGCACGGAGGCACGCCTCGAGGACGCGCCGCGGCGCCACGCTTCCGCCATGGCACTGGAACTCGACCACGTCCTCCCCCGTGTACGAATGCGGACCCTTGAAGGCCAGGACAAGGCCCGCATCGAGGATGTTGGGCTGTTGGGGTGTTTGGCTGTTTGGATTTTCGGAGGATGGTGCAGGCCCCACCCGCAGGGGAGGCGTCCCCGCCTCCCCAGAGCAAGACCCAACCCTTCTCTCCTCATCGCGAAACGTCGCGAAGCGGAACCGCCCGGGCGCGGGGACTGTCCCCGCGATTTTCTCGGCGACCGCGAAGGCCTCGGGACCCGACACCCGAATGACAGCAACGCCACCGCGTCCGGACGCGGTGGCGATTGCCGTAATGGTGTCACCTGTCATCGTCGCTGTCGCTTCCTGCGATCAATCCAAACACCCGATCATCCACACACCAGACCACCTCACTTTGCCTCGCGGAAGAAGCGGCGCATCTCGTCGCCGGACACGCAGGCCGCGAGACGGTCCGCCCCGTCCTCGGCGCGGAGCGCACGGGAGATGTAGCTCATCAGCTTCAGGTACGGCGTCTGCGCCTGGTCGTTCGCCAGGGTGAGGACGATGATCCGCACGGGGCTCTTGTCGATCGTCTCGTAGTCGGCGATCGCGCAGCCGGTCTCGGCCTTCGAGTTGTCGACGATCGCAATCGCGCCGGCGATGCCCTTGACGGACGCATCGCGTCCGTGCGGCACCGCGATGCCGCGGTCGAGTCCGGTCGGCATGGAGGCCTCGCGACGGAGAACCGCCGCGACGGCGGCCTCGACGTCACGGACATGATTCGGGCACTCGTGCGCGACGGCGGCGACCATCTTGCGGATGGCCTCTTCCTTCGACGAGGCGATGAGTCCCGGCAGCATGACGAAGCCCTGCAGGTAACGGCCCACGCCCTCGTGTCCGTGCGTCACGGCCTCGCTCTTCGTCAGCATCTCCTCCATCTGCTCGCGGCGGATCGGCTTCGCAATCGAGCGCGCGAGATCGTTCACCTGGCTGACGACCTCCATCCAGGCCGTCATCACGATCGCCTCCTCGGCGGGCGTGCAGATGAAGGAGATCTTGTTGTCCCTCCGGTGGATGCCGAGCTCGATCTCGTCCATCGCCACTTCCCAGATGTGATCCTCCTGCGAGAGACGCGTCACGAAGAAGCCCTCGTTGCGGAACTCGAGCAGGAGCTTCGTCACCATCAGTTCGGCGACGCCCGTGTCACTCAGCTCGAAGCACACCTCGCGCGAGCCGTCCGTCGCCGCCTTCGGATGGCGGACGCCCTTCGCCTTCGGCGTGAAGAGGCCGACGAGCGCCGGCGGTGCGACGACGGTCGTGATGAGCGTCATCATGATGCCGATGCCGAAGATCTCCTGCGAGAGGTAGCCGGCAGAAAGGCCGAGACCCGCGATGATGAGCGCGACCTCGCCGCGCGGCACCATGCCCGCGCCGATCCGGAGTCCGCCCAGCACGTTGAAGCCGCAGCACATGGCCGGCACCATGCAGCCGATCACCTTCGCCGCGATGGCGAGGGCCGTGTAGATCGCACCGAAGACGAGGACCGGCTTCGAGCAGAGCGCGGAAACGTCCACCATCATGCCCATCGCGCAGAAGAAGATCGGCACGAGGAAGGTGTAGACGGGCGTGAGCATCTCGGTGATCGGATGCTTGAGGTCCGTGCGCGAGAGCGCGAGGCCCATCACGTACGCGCCGATGATCATCGCAAGGCCCATGAACTCGAAGAAGCCCGCCAGGATGAGCGCGAGACCGAACGCCATCGTCGCGATGACGACCGGCGACTTGAAGCAGACCTTGAGGAACTTCGCGATGTAGCGGGCGGCGAGGACGCCGATCACCGTCGCGCCCAGCCAGACGCCGAACGCCTTGAGGGCGACGAAGCCGATGTTGCCCCAGTCCATCCCCGAAGACGCGCCGGTCTTCTCGGCCGCAAGGTTCGCCGCGATGATGCCGTTGCCGATCGCGAGCACGATGAGGCCGAGGACGTCATCGATCACGGCACCCGCCATGATCGTGGTGCCTTCCTCGGAGTCCATCTTCTTCTTCTCCGAGAGGATGCGCGCGGTGATGCCGACCGAGGTCGCCGTGGACATGATGCCCATGTAGAGCGGCGCGGCCTGCGTGACCGCCTCGGCGAACGGCATCTCCTTCAGGTAGGCGAAGGACTCGAAGTACCGCGGCAACAGCCACACCGCGCAGAGGTCGCCGAAGAGGAAGGACACGACGACGCCGCCCACGCCGACCATCGAGCCGACGAACGAATACTTGAGGAACATCTTGAGGTTCGTCTCGAGACCCGAGAGGAAGAGGAGGATGATCGAGGCGAGCGTCGCGATGCCGTAGAGGGCCGGCGAGGTCGCGTCGAACATCCGGCCGTTGCCGGCGATCGTGCCGAACATCTCCTGCGCGACGGCCTTGGTGCCGTCCGCATTGAACGCGGCGGCGTTCATCGCCTTGAGGGCCGCGCCGTTGAAGAGTCCGTTCTGGAAGAGGCCGTGCCCGAAGCCGATGCCGCCGAGCGCCCACGGACCGATCACGATGCCGGCCGCCAGTTCGCCCAGGATCGACGGCAGCTTGAGCATCGACGCGATCGCCCCGCCGAGCTTCGCGGCGAAGATGATGACACCGATCTGAAGAACGAGGAACATCATCTCCTCGACGCGCGGAAACCCGAAGTTCGGATACGCGGGAACCGACTCATGTCCCGAGGCCAACACACCGCAAGCCACCAGGGCGGCAGCCAAAGACAACCACAGCTTCTTGTTTTTCATATTCGTGGTATTATAGCATAATCGCAGGACGTCAGGACAAGAAGACGCCGGAACGTCTTGGCGTCCCGGCGTCCTTGCGTCTTGGCGTTCCGGTGCCTTACCGGTACTTGGCGACGATTGCCTCGTATTCGGCGGCCTGGTCTTCCATCGACTGCACCATCTTGAACTGGGTGCGGGCGCGGACGAGGTTGTGGTCCTCGTAGGCGGTGTGGAAGTAGGTGTCGCCCTTGAGGTAATCCGCCAGGAAGCGGATGCCGACCTCGAAGGTGGAGAGGCGTCCCGCGAACGCGAGGTTGTCCTTCTCGCACGCGTTGAGGAATTTCGCTCCCTCGAGATAACCCTTGACGAGCTGCTCGAAATACTCCTTCTTGGAGTAGACCTTGGAGAGATCCTTCTCGTCCTCGGCCGCGGCTGCGGAGGAGGTGCGGACCATGTCGCCGAAGTCGTAGAGGGCGCTGCCGGGCATCGTCGTGTCGAGGTCGATCACCACCGCCGTGCCGTCGGAGGCGACGAGGACGTTGTTGATCTTCGTGTCGTTGTGCGTGATGCGCTCGGGGATCTCGCCCTTCGCCATCAGGTCCACAATCTTCGACGTATTCTTGCGCCAGGCCTCGACGAACGCCATCTCGGGTCCGACATTGGCGAGGCGTCCCTTGTAGTTCACCTTCACAGCCTCGTCGAGCTGACGCATGCGGTCGGGCGTGTCGTGGAACTTCGGGATGATGTCGTCAAGCCGCGGCGCCGGCATGTCGGCGCAGTCGTTCTGGAACTTCGCGAACGCGCGGGCGACGTCGTAGGCCTGCTTCGGCTCCTCGACGACATCGCGCGACGTGTAGCCCTCGAGGAACTTATAGAGACGCCACGGATTCTCGTAGCCGACGACCTCGAGCGAGGGGATGCCCTTCGCCGTGAGATGCTGCGTCACGCGCAGGATCGTGTTCTTCAGCGGCTCCGGCGGAAAGATGTCCGTATTGATGCGCTGGAGAATGAACCTGACCCCGCGCTTCGTCTCGACCTTGAACGTGTCGTTGATGTGCCCGGAACCGTAGCGGCTCACGTCCGTCTGGTCGGTGACCCCCATCGACGCCAGCGCCGCGGACAGCTCCTCATTGGAATAGACTCGATTCGACATTGAAACCCTTTCTTGATTGAATATTGAAAATTGAATAGTGAATAGTGGCGGATTTGTTCATTCTGCGTCGCTTCGCTCCTTAAGGCGCGTAGCGCCGCAGAGTCTCAGAGTTCCTTCATTATTCAATATTCAATAATCATTATTCAATTTATTTGCCTTTCTTGATTACGGGGATCTGCGCGGCGGCGACGGACTGGCCGAGGCGGCGCGCCTTCTCGTCGGGCATGAAGATGTCGATCTTCTCGGCCCACTCGGGATAGACGTCCTTGAGCATGCGCTTCGCGCTCTCGAGGATAATCTCGCCGCCGAGGCCCGAGGTCACGCGGCCGAGGATCATCATGTTCTCGTAGTCGTAGAACTCGTTGTACCACGGAATCGCGTGCGCGAGGAAGCGGCCAATCTGGATGTAGACCTTGAGGGCCTTCTCATCGCCCTTCTCCATCGCGGCCTGGACGACCTTGAGGCGCTCGGGCAGCTTCATCGCCTTCGGGAACTTGAAGCCGTACTTCTGCGCGAGCCAGTTGACGGCCTGCTGCGAGAACGCCATCGCGCCTACGCCGGCATCGCCGGACCACTCGCACTTCGGCGCGTTCGGGTTGAAGTCGACCGGCGCGAACGCGAGCTCGGAGATGCGGCCCGTCATGCGACCCTTCATATCGACGTAGCCGACAGCCTCGGAGGAACCCATCGCCACGCCGAGAATGCCCTTCTTGCCCATCGTGATCATGCCGGCAAGCGCCGTGACGTCACCGTCGTTGTAAATCGCGAACGGAACGCCCCAGTCCTTCTCGATGCGGAAGAACATGTTCTGCGCCGTCTCGAACTTCTCGGGGCTGTGCGTCTTCACGCCGCGGAAGAGCGAGGCGATGCCCATCTTCTGTCCGACGAGCGTGCCCGCCGTGGAACCGCCGATCGCATCGACGCGCGGGAGCGCCGCCGCCGCTTCCTTGAGGCCCGCGGTCAGTTTCTGGTAGTGGTACTCGGGATCGGTCTGCGGCACGGGATCCCACGGGAACTCCTTCGAGAAGACGACCTTGCCCTTGTTGAGCGCGGAGATCTTGAAGTCCGAGGCGCCGAGGTCGAAGCCGATGCGGCAGCCGTCCGCGACCGTCTTGACGAGCGCGGGCTTCTCGTTCATCTCGGGCATCTCGGCGAGCGGGACGACGCACGTCTCGACCGGACGGCCGTAGATCGAGGTGAAGAAGTCGTAGTCGAACGCGCGCGCGCCCTTCTTCGTGTAGGCCTTCGCGACCGGCTTGACGACCTTGTCAGGACCCGCGAGATAGAGCTTCCAGCCGCCCGCGGACCAGACGATGAACTTCGCGATGCGCTCGACGACATAGGAGACTTCCTTCGCGGCCGCCGCGCTGAGGTTCTCCGGAATCGGCAGGTCGTAGCGATAGACCTTCCCGTCCTCGCGTTCCCAGGCGATCGCCACAACTTCGGCCTTTTCGCCGATGCCGCTGTAAATCTCCCACAGGGCGCTCATCGGCGAGATGAACTCGGTCTCACACGTGCAGGTATGCTTCTTGCCACAGGAACAGGCCATGATCGTTAGTCCTTCTTCTTTGAGTTTTTGTTTCGGTCGATGCTTGAAGGCTTGATCCGAAAACCAATGCCGTCAATCTTCCCCTTGCCGCTTATTCTATCACATTGCGTCGAATGCCGCAAGAACGGCACCCGTGACGTCTTCCAGGGACTCGACCCTGTCGCGGATCTGCCGCTCATGCGGACCGAACGCGATGAACGGCACCGGGTTGCGCGTGTGGCCGCGGTCGTTCATGCATTCGATGTTGCCGTGGTCCGCCGTCATGATGATCGTGATGCCCGCTGCCTCCGTGAACCGGACGAGCGCCGCGAGGAACCTGTCGTATGTGCGCAGCACCGCGCACGCGCGCGCATAATCCATCGAGTGACCCGACACGTCCGTCTGGAAGAACTCGTATAGCGTGAAGTCGTACTCCCGCGCGAGCGCAAAGAGATGCTCCGCCGCACGCTGCGGCGGGATGATGCGGATGTCGGGATAGCGGTCCTGAATCGTCTCGCGCGTCAGGTCCTGCATCAGCGCCCGGTCTTCCATGAGGTCGTTCGCCGTCGTGATCACCTCGGGCGTCGTCAGCGCCATCACCGTCGTCACCGACTTGTAGCGCCGCGCAATCAGCTCTTCCGGCGACTCGACCAGATACGCGTCGGCAAAGCGCACCTTCTTGTTGCGCTTGCGCAACTGGAGAAAAAGGTTGTTCTCCTCGATGATCTTCCGAAGCGACGGCCCGGGGAACCCTTCGCAATGCCTGCCCATCGCCTTCGGACAATTCACCCCCGTGAACATCGTCGCCTGCCCCGTCGCCGACTGCGGAAGACCCTCGACGCCCAGACACGCGTCCACCGGCTTCGCATGTTTCTCGAAAAGACGGCACAACGTCGGACACACCTCCGGGTTCACCGGATTGTCCGCCGCCGCGTCGCGCATGCCGACGCCATCGATAAAGAGGAAGATGATTTTCAAGGTTGTCCTATTATATCAAAATCAAATTCATTTGTCCTCTTCGCGCATGCCGATATCCTCGGTTTCTTTTGCAATTTTCATTTCCCTTCATCAGATATCCCGCACTGTTGATAACTATTAGATAATTGTAGACATCATTTCATAAGTTAGACCTTGACAACACTTGATTATGTCTAATTTTAGCTTTATTTTTCACTTTTATTCATTATTGGCGATATTGACAAGTCGCATAATCTACTATTTACATTTGTTCATAATTGCGTTGATATCTCGGCCATGCGGCGATTTGACTTAGAGATGAATGAACTGCCTCTTTCTTCGCGCAGCACCTCTCACTCGACTGATTGGCCCTCCTTCATCCACATCATTTCTGCATTCCAGAATATGGTATAATTTAATCAAATGAACAAATTTCCTTACTATGACGTCATCGTTGTCGGCGGCGGACATGCCGGTTCTGAAGCTGCACTTGCTGCTGCGCGGATGGGCTGTCGTACGCTTCTCGTCACCACCCGCATCGACGCTATCGGCCGTATGCCGTGCAATCCTTCAATTGGCGGACTTGCCAAGAGTCATCTCGTCTACGAACTCGATGCCCTCGGAGGAGAAATGGGACGCAATGCCGATGCTACGGCGCTCCAATCCAAGACTCTCAATTCGAGCCGTGGCGCCGCTGTTCAGGCGACGCGCACCCAATGTGCCAAGCTCGAATATACCCGACGCATGCAGCAAGTCGTTCTTAACCAGAATCATTTGACGACACTTGAGGACGCCGTGATTGACATCCTCGTTTCTCCCGCTGCACCCGACGATATCCGTTTCAATGACAACAAATCCAGCCTGATTTGTTGTGGCGTAACAACAGAAAAGAACGGATCTTTCTCTTCGCAAGCGGTCGTCATTACATCCGGCACAACTCTTCGAGGACGCATTTGGATTGGCAAGGAATGCCAGGAAAGCGGAGGCGATAACCGACCAGCCGTCAATCTTCTTTCCGAATCCCTTGAACGCCTCGGATTTGAACTCATTCGTCTGAAAACAGGTACACCACCCCGTTTGAAGGCCTCTTCTTGCGATTTTTCAAAGTGTTTACCTCAACACGGCGAGACTCCTCGTCCTTTGTTCCACGTGGAACAGAGCGATCAACTTTCGACATTAGAAGATAATGAAAAACAGACATTGTTCCACGTGGAACATTCAGACAATTATTCAGCCAATGAGATGTTCCACGTGGAACAAACAAAGAAACAAATGCCCGAATATCCGTGTTGGCTCACTCATACAACACCGAAAACACACGATATCATCCGCTCAAGCCTAAATCAATCGGCGCTCTATGGAGGCTCAATCAAAGGTACAGGCGTTCGATACTGTCCGTCCATAGAAGATAAAATTGTTCGCTTTAAAGATGCCCAGCAGCATCACGTTATGCTCGAGCCAGAGGACATTGATTGTCAAGTCATCTATCCGAACGGACTCAGCTGCAGTCTGCCGCGAAATGTACAAGAACAAATGGTCCGTTCGGTACCAGGCCTAGAAAAAGCAGAATTTCTTGCCTACGCCTACGCCATTGAATATGACGGAATTGACTCGCGCGAGTTGAAGCATTCTCTGGAGAGCAAACGCATTGAAGGTCTCTTCTTTGCCGGACAGATCAACGGGACGACGGGCTACGAAGAGGCCGCAGCGCAAGGAATAATGGCTGGCATCAATGCAGCCCGAAAATCACAAAAACGAAACCCGATTATTCTGAGCCGTCAGGATGCCTACATTGGAGTGATGATTGACGATCTAGTGACGAAGGGGACCGACGAACCTTACCGCATGTTCACAAGTCGTGCCGAACGGAGACTTTTACTTCGTCAAGACAACGCGCGTTTTCGGTTGATTGATGTTGCTTCAGAAATCGGAATCCTCTCACCTGAACAGATTGCAGCAACACGAAGGGTCATCGCCTTTCTTGAATCAGCCATAAAAGTGCCAGCAGAAAAAACGGATGCTCAGACAGCGATTCCTCGGAAATGCCTGTCAAAATGGTTTTCAAAAGAGTTCATAGAAACCGAGCTTGGTATTATGCGTCATTATGCACCGTATATCGAGCAGGAAAAGGCAGCGGCTGAACGGGCGAAAAAAGACGAGGCCATTGCGATTCCGAAATGGCTGGACTACGACCGGTGTCTGGCCGTCAGATATGAAAGTCGGGAGAAGCTCAAGAAGTACCGTCCGGAAACCCTGAGTCAGGCAGGCCGCATTCCCGGAGTCAATCCGGCCGACCTCTCTGTTCTGGCAATCATCATCAAGCGCGGACACCATTGAACTTCTTCACGAAAAGTTATCAACACAAAATGTCAATAAGTTGACTACATCAGTAGACACCTGACTGTTGATAACATCGTCCTCAATTTGCTATGATGGAGATGGAATAGAGTGGAAAAGAACAGAACATAAGATGAACGATTCGATTGATACGGATTCAAAGGACCTGTGGGAAAGGGCGAAGACCATTTACCTTTCCACGCTACGCAGCGACGAAGAGCGAAACCAGGCCGAAAACTATTTCTCGATGATCACTTCGGTGACCTCGCAGGACGGCTATTTCACGATTTATACGTCCAATCAGTTTGCAGCGGATTTCCTGAACGACAAGTACGCAGGCAAGTTGAAAAGCGCCCTTGACCTCGCAGGAGGCGACAAGAGCCTGAACATCACGTTCAAGCATGACGAGACGGCGAAGAAGACGTTCATCGTCCCGGTCCAGGCTCCGTCTCGGGCGGCAGCGTATAACACCATCGCAACGACACCCGTTAAGTCGTCTTCCTTCATCTCGACCCTGCCGCTCGAAGAGAACTACACGTTTGAGGAATTCGTGCAGGGACCGTCCAACAGCTGGGCCTACGGGGCTGCGAAGGGCGTCGCCAACCATCCGGGACAGAAGAACTACAATCCCCTGTTCATTCACGGCGGGACGGGCCTCGGCAAGACACACCTCATGCAGGCCATCGGCAACGACCTGCGCAAGCGCAATCCGTCAATGTCGATCTGCTATCTGACGGCCGAAACGTTCCTGAACGAATATGTCAACGCCCTGCAGAGCAAGGGTATGGAATCGTTCCGCGAAAAATACAGGAATATCGACGTCCTGCTGGTGGACGACATCCAGTTCCTGCAGAAGGGAACGCAGTGCCAGGAGGAATTCTTCAACACCTTCAATGACCTGACGACAAATCACAAGCAGATCGTGATGACGTCCGACGTTGCCCCGAAGAACCTTCCTGCCCTTGAATCGCGTCTCATCTCGCGATTCGAAGGCGGAATGGTGCAGGAAATCGAAGCTCCCGGCTATGAAACGAGGCTGGCCATCCTGCAGAAGAAAGCCGAAGGCATGTCTCCGTCGGTGCCGATGTCGGCCCTCCAGTTCCTGGCGGACAACATCAAGAGCCACGTGCGGGCCATCGAAGGAGCCCTCTCCAAGGTACACGTCACGACGTCGATGAATCCGACCCAGGAACTGACGCCGGAATTCCTCGGCATCCTCCTGAAGGACGTCATCGCGAAGGAACAGTCCCTCAAGAAGCTGACGATCAAGGAGATTCAGGAAAGCGTCGCCCGCAAATACAGCATCAGCGTACCGCAGATCCTGTCGACCGACCGTTCCGCCTCGCTGGTGACGCCGCGTCAGCTTGCCATGTACATCTCGCGGAAGTACACGACCAAGAGCCTCCTGGAAATCGCCGCCGAATTCTCGAAGAAGCACGCGACGATCATCCACGGCGTCAAGACGATCGAAAAGCAGCTGGACGTGGATGCTGAGCTGAAGACGTCCCTGGAGGAGATTCTGCAGGAATTCGGCTACAAAATCTCGGACAAGATGGAATGAACAGAGAAGCCGACAGTCGTGTCAATAAGTACCTTTCTTATCGACACTTGTCTACAGAAAATAAAGTTATCTAAGCTGTCGTCAAAAGGAATGACACGAAGTCAACAGGAAGAATCTCATTTCACCCAATGAAATCAGGGGTCGGACGAGTTATCGACAGTATCGACAATCCTATTACTACTAGATAGACTCTTTCTATTATAAGAAGTATTTGATACAATTGAAGACAGTTGACAGCAGGAGTTTTTGAGTAAGGAAGAAAAACATGAAATTCACCATTGCGCGTTCCAGGTTTCTTGACGGCTTGAAGTCGGTTCAGAATGTCGTCGCCGGCAAGGGCTCTTTGCCGGTTTTGCAGAATGTGCTCCTCGAAGCGGAAGGCACGACGCTCACGATGACCACGACCGACCTCGACATTTCCATCCGCTGCACGGTCGACTGCGAGGTTCAGGAGCCCGGGGCGACGACGCTGCCGGTGAAGCTGCTGTTCAGTTCGATCTCCAAGGCGGCCGAGGGTCTCGTCGAGATTTCGGTCGACGAGAACGAGAATGCGACGATCGTGGCGGGATCGGCCAAGTTCCGTCTAGCCGGCCTGGCCGAACGCGAGTTTCCGCGGCTGCCGGAGGACGACGAGGCGATGAGCTATGAGATGCCGTGCCAGACGCTCAAGGAAATGCTTCGCAAGACGTCCTATGCCGCGTCGCAGGACGATACGCGACGGACGCTGAAGGGCGTTCTCATGAGCTTCAAGGACATGAAGCTGACGATGGTGGCGACTGACGGACGCCGTCTCGCTCTCGTGGAGAACGAGATGGAGTTTCCGAAGGACAACGAGAAGGACATCATCCTGCCCTCGAAGGCCGTGCAGGAGTTGCAGCGTGCCTTGAATGGAGACGGAAACGTCACGATTAAGATTCAGAAGAGCCAGATCTGCATCCAGATGGAGAACGTGACGATCTTCTCCAAGCTGATGGACGACACCTATCCGAACTACGTCCAGGTCATTCCGAAGAACTGTGCGGAGCAGATTGTCGTTGACCGTCAGCTCCTGCTGGACGCCCTTGACCGTGCGAGCGTCATGACGATGGACGAAGCTCACTCAACGAAGCTCATCTTCGAGGCCAACCGCCTGACTGTTACGTCGGCCGCGAACGAAATCGGTTCCGCCAGCGACGAAGTGCCGATCAAGTACATCGGAGAGAAAATCGAGATTATGTTCAATCCGACGTACGTGATGGATCCCCTGAAGGCGATTGACGACGACGAGGTGAAGATCGAACTGAACAACGGTCATTCGCCGGCCGTCATCCGGTGCTCGGTGCAGTTCCTCTACGTGCTGATGCCGCTGCGTACCAATTGAGACGTTTTGCAACCGAATTGAAAAGGTCAAAAGGTAGACCGCATGAAACTTTTTACTGACAAGAATTATCCGATCATCATTTCCTGTGCCAAGGAACTCGCCCGATGGACTGAAAGGGAAGTTCGTGAAATGGGCTATTCCATCATCGAGGTGACTGAAAACACGGTCGTCGTCCGCGGAGACGTGCGCGACGTCATGAAGCTCAATTTGAAGCTGAGGACCGCTCATCGCGTGCTCGTACCGCTGCTGAGAGCAGAGTGCCGCAACATCAAGGACCTCTACCGTCTCGCCGTCAGCATCGACTGGGAGAACATTCTTGAGGCAGACGGCTATTTCTCGGTGTCGTCGATCGTGCACAACTTCACGATTCGCGACACGCGGCTTCCGTCACTCTATACGAAGGACGCGATTGCGGACCGGATGAGGGAGAAGTGCCAGCGTCGTCCCGATTCAGGCGGCGAGAACAAGGGTGCAGCCGTCTTCGTCTACTGGGAACGGAACGAAGTCATCATCTACCTGGATACTTCCGGCGAACCGCTTTCCAAGCGAGGCTACCGCAAGATTCCGGGATCGGCCCCGATGCAGGAAACGCTGGCGGCGGCCTGCATTATGGCGATGGGCTGGGACGGAACGAAACCGTTCCTGTCGCCGATGTGCGGCAGCGGGACGCCCGCGATCGAGGCGGCCCTCATTGCGCTCAACAAGGCACCCGGCTCTCTCAAGGGGCATTTCGCCTTCCAGTCCGTCAAGGGCTACGACAGGATCATTCCGGGCGAAAAAGCTCCGAA
This sequence comes from uncultured Verrucomicrobiota bacterium, assembly GCA_945947925.1. GTDB lineage: Bacteria > Verrucomicrobiota > Kiritimatiellia > RFP12 > UBA1067 > UBA1067. The sequence goes on along the minus strand of CAMEZU010000023.1, from coordinate 1,339 downwards.
TGTCGCGCCTCGGCAGCATGCCGGGGCATCGCCTGACCAGATCTGGAAGGAAATCGTTCTTGAGGCGAAGGCCGCCGAAAGAAAGGACGGCATTCCCGAAATCATCGCGACGGACATTTCTCCGGAGGCCGTTGAAAACGCACATTCGAACGCCATTGCGGCCGGCGTTGCGCCGTACATTACCTTCAAGGCCTGCGATTTTGGCGACTCTCCCGTTCCGACGACACCTGGTGCCGTGTTCTTCAATCCCGAATACGGCATTCGCCTCGGAACATACGAAGAGCTGGCACCCGTCTATGAGCGCATCGGGACATTTATGAACGCTTCCTGTCCGGGATGGACGGGAGGACTCATTACGGGAAATCCGGACTTGGCACGACTTGTCAACCTCTATTACAAGGCTCGCGTTCCGTTCTTCAACGGACCGATCGACTGCAGGCTGTTCATCTATCCTGGGTGCGAGCTGAAAGGACAGAACCAGCGATGAGTGAATCTTTGTTTGACATGAGCGAATTCATGAAAAAGGACGAGCCGACGCCCGAACAGGCCGTAACGGTTCAGGAAGAGGCGAAGGAAGATGAAATCCCGTCCGCTCCCGAATTGGACGTTCAGAAGGCCGTCGTGGAATCGCTTGCGGCAGACAAGGCGGAAATGGCCGCCGTCATTGCCAGCCTGAAGGCTGAAATCGCGACATTGAAGGCCCGTGCGGACGAAGAAAGCGGCAAGACGGACGAGGTCAGGTCGGAACTCCTGGTGGTTCGGGCGACAGTCGAGGAAAAGGACAGGACGATCGACGCGCTCAAGCACGAACTGGCGCGCAAGGATTCCGAACTCGCTGCGCGAATGGAAAAGGAATTTGACCTTCAGGAGCGCAATCCGAATGCTCTCGCGCTTCTGGATCGCGAAATCGAGGTGCCCGACCGCTTTCCGGGCGAGACGAGAGACCACGTTCTCGAGGTCATCGCCGCCGCACGGGCCGTTGCCGAGGCGGAAGGACGGGTCCGCAAGGCCCAGCTCCTGGAAGCCGTCCTGATGGCCAACGAACCGAACGGACTGCTGGCCAAGCGCCGGGAAGAGCTCGAGAAGCTGTTCTCCGAGAATAACAACCTGGTGAACGGACCCGTTCTCGAGGAACTGAAGAACCGCGGCATTTCTCATAAGAACGGCGAAGACTATCTGCTGCCGTCCGAAATTATGAAGCGGAACTACTGACGACAGCGCACAGCTACGTAGACGCGATGGTCCCCATTGCGTGAGCGGAATAGTCAACATTCCATTCACGCGATGGGGACCATCGCGTCTACGTTTTGACTTGAAAACAGTTTATAAAGGGGTTATA
>CAMEZU010000022.1 GCA_945947925.1 uncultured Verrucomicrobiota bacterium | reverse complement strand
CTGGCATGGCGGTATGGTGGAAGAGCAGGAGTCCCATTCCCCTCTTCAAAGACCCTTACGGAAGTTTTTAATGCGTCAGCCCTGGATTTTCACATTTTCCCCCTTGCGCGCGACTCAGGCATTTGATATACTATGTGCCACTTGAACGTTCGGGCGTGGCGCAGTGGTAGCGCAGTTGACTGTTAATCAATTGGTCGCTGGTTCGAATCCAGCCGCCCGAGCCAATCAAAAGAAACCGCGAGTGATCGCGGCTTTTTTGTTTTCGGGAAGTGCGGCCTGGGCCGAAAGCCAGGGCGAAGGACTGGAGGCGTAATGGCGGGGAAGACTCGGATCGTCGGGTCCGTGGTGGCGGGATTCCCGTCGCCGGCGGAGCAGTATCTCGAACCTCAGCTCGACCTGAACGCGTTGCTCGTGAAGCGTCCGGCGGCGACGTTCTTCGTGCGCGTGCAGGGCGATTCGATGATCGGCGAGGGCATTCACGACGGCGACCTCCTGGTCGTCGACCGCTCGCTCCGTCCGGCGAGCGGAGACATCGTCATCGCGGCGGTGGACGGCGAATTCACCGTGAAGACCTACCGCAAGGACAGGGACGGCATGCGCCTCGAACCGGCGAATCCCGACTACCCGGTCATCCGCCTGGCGCCCGGCCAGCGGCTCGACTATTTCGGCAAGGTGATGGCGTTTGTTCATCCGTACTTCAAGATCGGATCGGATTCGTCCGCGGTATGATCGGACTCGTCGACGGCAACAACTTCTACGTTTCCTGCGAGCGCGTCTTCAACCGCAAGCTCCTCGGAAAGCCGGTTGCCGTCCTTTCGAACAACGACGGCTGCTGCGTCGCGATGTCCCCCGAGTTCAAGGCTCTCGGCATCCCCCGCGGGACGCCGTATTTCCAGCTGAAGCATCGGGAGAAGACGGACGGACTCGTTTTCCTGTCCTCGAACTACGAGCTGTACGGCGACCTGTCGCGGCGCGTGCAGGAGGTTTTGCGGACGGAGGTCGTGGACGTCGAGCAGTACTCGATCGACGAGGCGTTCGTCTATCCGCCGTCCTGGGCGGAGAAGGACCTCTTGTCCTTCGGCCGTCGCCTCCGACAGAAGGTCTACCGCTGGGTGGGCATTCCCTGCGGCGTCGGCTTCGCCCCGACGAAGACGCTGGCGAAGATCGCGAACCACATCGGCAAGAAGCGTCCCGACGGCGTCTTCGTGATGCCCGAGGATCCGACGCCGGTCCTGGCGGACCTTCCCGCGGGCGAGGTCTGGGGCGTCGGACGGCGGCTCCCAGCCAAACTCCGCGCAGAGCGCATCCACACGGCGCTCGACCTGCGCGACGCGCCGGACGACGTGCTGAGATCCGTCGGCGGCGTCACGCTGGTGCGCACGGCCGCCGAGCTTCGGGGCGTTTCCTGCAACCAGGACCGCGCCTACGACGCCGATCCTGATTCCGTGTCCTGCTCGCGCTGCTTCGGCGAACCGGTGACGACCCGCGCGGGCATCGTCGAGTCGGTCGCGAGCTTCACGGCCCAGGCGGCGACGAAGCTCCGGAAGCACCGTCTGCTGGCGTCCGGCTGCAATGTCTACGTCCAGGTGGCCTCGCCCGGGATGTTCGAGAGCTGGAACGACATCGACTCGTCCTTTGTCGGACGGACCGTCGTCTTCCCGAATCCGACGGACGCGACGAACGAGATGCTGGAGGCGGTGACACCGGTGGCCGAGGCCCTGTTCGTCGAGGGGTGCCGCTACCGCAAGGCCGGCGTCGTGTTCTTCGGACTCGAGAAGGCGGGCTCGGCCCGGCAGCTCGATCTCTTTACGGAGACCAAACCCCTCGAGTCGTCAAAGCTCTACGCGGCGATCGACGCCCTCAATGCCCGCTACGGGAAGGGGACGCTTGTCTCGGCCTCGCAGGGACTCGCGACGGTGGAGCCGTCCTGGAAAATGCGCCGCGAGCACCTCTCCCGACGCGCCTCCACGAACTGGTCCGAGCTGATGACCGTCCGATGACCGAACGGGACGCGACATTGACGAGCCGCGTCCTTTTCGGTATAATTTCCTTAACAATTCACCAAAAGGAGTTAACCTCAAAATGGCTACGCAGGAAAAGAAGGGCACCAATTGGGTCGCCGTCATTACCATGATGTTCATCTACGGCATGATTTCGTTCGTGACGAACCTTGCCGCGCCGATGGGCAGCGTCTGGAAGTACCAGCCCGGCATCGACGGATCCAACATGTGGGGCATGATGGGTAACATGATGAACTTTGCCGCCTATCTCTTCATGGGTATTCCTGCGGGCAAGATGCTCACCAAGTGCGGCTATAAGAAGACGGCGCTCATCGCCATCGCCACTGGCTTCGTCGGCGTCGGCATCCAGTTCCTCTCTGGCAAGATCGGCGTCTGCTCCGACTGCCATAGCTTCCATCTCGTTGGCGGCAAGCCGATTAGCTTCTTCATTTACCTCCTTGGCGCGTTCGTCTGCGGCTTCTCCGTCTGCATGCTGAACATGGTCGTCAACCCGATGCTCAACCTCTTGGGCGGCGGCGGGAATCGCGGCAATCAGCTCAACATGATCGGTACGACGTTCAACTCGGTCTGTGGTACGGCCACTCCGATCCTCGTTGGTGCGCTCATCGGCGAGATCACCAAGGCGACGGTCATCACCGAAATCAACCTCGTCATGTTCATTGCGCTTGCTGTCTTTGCGGCGGCATTTGCTGTCTTGACCTTTATTCCGATCGCCAACCCCGAGCAGGGCAATACGACCGAGAACATCCCGGTCCTCGCGCCGCTCAAGTTCCGTCACTGCCTCCTGGGCGTCATCGGCATTTTCATGTATGTCGGTATTGAGATCGGCATCCCCGCGACGATGAACAACTGGCTCGCCGACAAGGACACGACCCCGCTCAAGTCGCTCGGATACGAGACCCAGAAGGACTGGGTTGGCGTCGAGACGACGTGCGAGACGTGCAAGATCACCTATAAGGACTACACGGCCGAAGCTAAAGCCGCTAAGGCCGTTAAGGACGCTGCTGAGAAGGAAGGCAAGAAGCTTCCGCTCGGTACGGCCGCAGTCGCCGGCATGGTCGCCGGTACCTATTGGTTCCTCATGCTCATTGGCCGTACGATCGGCGCGTTCATCGGCGGCAAGGTCTCCTCGCGTATCCTCATGACCGCGACGACGGCGACCGCGATCATCCTCATCGTCGTCGGTGTCTGCCTGCCGTCGTCAGTCAGCACCTCGATGCCGGTTTTCACGGGTAAGGGCTTCGAGATGGCAACGGTGCCGATGACGGCTCTGCTCTTTGCGCTCTGCGGCCTCTGCACGTCCATCATGTGGCCGTCCACCTTCAACCTCGCGACCGAGAAGCTCGGCAAGTACACGGCGGCGGCCTCGGGGCTCTTCATGGTGATGGTCGTCGGCGGCGGCATCCTTCCGCTCGTCCAGAATGGTATTGCTGACGGCACTCACAACTACATGGTGTCCTACATTGTTCCGGGCCTCGCCCTCGCCTATCTCTTCGTCTACTCGGCGTTCCTGTCGAAGCCGCCGGCGGACATCGACGAGCAGGTCAAGTGAGGCGGAAGGTCAAGGTCTGAGGTCAAGGTCAAGAAAGGATTTTTCATCATGCAGAACCAGGCAATCTACGACGAACTCGTGGCGAAGTACGAGAAGATGTACGGCAAGAAGCCCGACATCGTGGCCTACGCGCCGGGCCGCATCGAGGTCCTCGGCAACCACACCGACTACAATGCGGGCTACGTCTTCTCCGCGGCGATTGACAAGGGCACGTTCTTCGCGGTCTCCGCGAGCGACGACGACAGCTGCGAGCTGACGGCGGGCGACTTCATGGAGACGGCGAAGTTCACGACGAAGACGGTCGCCCCCGCGAAGGAGATGACGTGGCAGAACTACGTCACGGGCACTTTCAACTGGCTCTTCGACGGCAAGCCGGAGACGGCGCCGAAGGGCTGGAAGGGCATGTTCCTCGGCAACATTCCGCTCGGCGCCGGCCTTTCGTCCTCCGCCGCGCTTGAGATGTGCACGGTCCTGGCGCTTTCCAAGCTCTACGGAATCGAGAAGGACAAGACGACGATGGCGAAGATCGGCCAGAAGGCGGAGCACACGTTCGCCGGCTGCCCGTGCGGTCTTCTCGACCAGGCGTCCTCGATGTACGGCGAGGAGGGCTCGCTCGTCAAGAGCGACTTCCGCTACAACACGTTCGAGTCCGTCTCGATGGGCCCGACGGTTGCGTTCATGATGGTCAAGTCGAACGCCAAGCACGCGCTCGTCGACGGCGCCTACGCGTCCCGCCGCCAGGCGTGCGAGGATGCGGCGAAGTACTTCGCGGGCGTCCTGCGCGGCAAGGAGGTGACGCACCTCCGCGACGTGACGATGGCCGAGTGGGTGCTCTATCGCGGCGGTCTCAGCGAGACGACGGCGAAGCGCGCGGTTCATCCGATCGGCGAGGACGAGCGCGTCCTGCAGGGCGCGGCTCTTCTCGAGAAGGGCGACCTCAAGGCGTTCGGCGCGCTGATGTACGATTCGCACGAGTCGAGCCGCAACTGGTTCGAGAACTCCTGCGAGGAGCTCGACGCGATCGTTGACGCGGCGAAGGCGATTCCGGAGGTTTACGGTGCGCGTCTTTCCGGTGGCGGATTCGGCGGCAGCTGCTGCCTCCTCGTTGATCCGACGGCGGCGGACAAGATCGCGGCGCAGATCACGAAGGAATACAAGGCGAAGTTCGGCGACGAGCCGGTCTGCTCGCTGATCAAGCCGTCGCAGGGGGCGCACCTCGTCTGAAACTTGACGCTCAATTCCGAAAGGGGATAAGATGAAATCGATTGTCAGCATGATTGCCGTTGCCGCGGCCGTTGCCACGCTGGGTGCGCGAGCCGAGGACGATGATCTTCTTGACGCGCTCGACAGCCTGACCGACGACGAGACGCCGAGTGCGACGTCCGCCTCCACCACCGCCGAATCCGACGCCGGCGAGGCCGTCGATTCGGATGACTCCACCGCCGGCGAGGCCGTCGGCGATGAGAGCGGCGAGGCGGCTGACGGCGAGGAGGGAGAGGAGGGTTCCGCTCCCCAGAAGCAGCAGCCGAAGTTGTTCCATCTGCTTCCCTTCTGCCGTTCGCTCGAGGGCCAGGCCGAAATCCTGATTCCGGGCAAGCAAGAGTGGCAGCCGATCGAAGAGGGCAAGTACTATCCGCTGGGCGCGACCTACCGCACGATCGGCGCGACGACCTTGCTGAAGATCGATTTCGGTCCCGAGAGCTCGGTTTCCGTCGCGGGCGAAGCGCGTTTCCGCACGCGCCGTCAGGAGCTCGGTGAGCGTAGCCGCGCTCTCGAGCTGGTCGACGGCACGATTTCGGTGAAGCTCCCGAACCAGATCGTGAACGGCTCGTTCTCGGTCTGTGCGCCGGGTTTCACCGTCACGAACATGGTCGGCGAGTCCGTCTTCACCTACAAGACCACGGGTGACGGCGACGAGGCGACTGTCCGCTGCGTGACGCAGAAGCTGACGGTCGTCGGTCCGCACTTCACGGCGCCGGCGATGCGTGCGGCGAACGAGATCAAGATCCGCACGACGCAGGACCATCTGATGACCGGCCTCTACGGCAGCCGCGGCGACGTGGTGATCCGTCTGGACCAGGGCATCGTCGCGAACAAGGACTTCGGCACCGGCGTGATCACGAACGAACCCAAGTACCTCGACTGGAAGCTCTCGCCGCAGACGGCCGTGCGCATTCATCGCGCGAACATTCCGCACAGCAAGAGCGGCCGTCAGGCCGTGACCGTGATGACCTTCGATGCGAACGGTGCGCTTCACAACCGCTGTGCCTTCGCCGACAACATGGTTGAGGTCAACTCCGGCGAGCTCGGCCCCACGTCCAAGAAGGAGCGTGAGGAGCTGGCGAAGCGTGCGGCCGAGATCGCGAGGCAGCAGGAGGCTGCCGGCAAGGCTGCCGAGACTCGCGATGCCGAGGTGACGGAGGAAGAGGCTGAGGAAGAGTGAATCCCGTCGCGCGGACCTGATTTTCAGAAATCATAGAAGAAAGCACAAAGTAATAAAATGGTCATTCTGCAGTTCAACAAGCTGATTCGCAACAAGTGGGTCTGGGGTGTCTTTGCGGTAACGGTTTGCGCCGCATTCTGTTTTGACGATCTTTTCCGTTCGTCGGGAGACCGTGGCGAGAAGGCGCCGCTCGAGACGCTGTCGGTCAAGTACGATGCGGCACTTGAGGCGCAGTGTCGGGACGTTCTCCGCCTGACGGGCGTCGAGTCCGACCGCGGGGATCGCACGCAGGAGCTTTACGGTTCCTATGGTGCGGCCGTCGCGTTCGACGAGGCCGGCGTGCGGATTCCCGACGCCGAGCTCGGCCGCTACATCCAGTCCGTCTACCGCTCGAAGTTCGAGACTGACGCCGAATACCAGGCGTGGTTGCAGGAGAAGTTCGGCATGAGCGTGGCCCGTTTCGAGGGCGCTTGGCGTCGGAAGTTCCAGCTCGACCGCGGCGAGGCGCTCTACAACGCGGCCACCGCGTGGGTCTCCCCGATGGAGAGCGACCAGGTGATGCACGACCAGTCCGACGACTTCATGGTGGAGGTCGTTGACTTCTCGGCGATCAAGGCCGACCAGGAGAAGGCGGTTGCGTCGCTTGACGACAAGGCGCTCGAGGCCTGGTACGAGAAGAATGTCGCCCGCGTGACGAAGCCTGACACCTACACGGTCCGCTATCTCGAGTTCAGCGCGTCGAACGCCGCGCTGATTTCGAAGTACAAGCCGACCGAGGCGGAGGTCAAGGAGTACTACGAGAAGGATCCGCAGAACGTCTACTTCACGACGAACGAGACCGGCCGCGTGGCGGTCGAGGGCAAGGAGTTCGAGAAGGTTAGCGAGTCCATCTCCAAGATGCTGTCGACCCAGAAGTTTACGGCGTCGCTCGACAAGGAGCTCCGCAAGCGCTGCAATCTCGCCAACGACGCCTTCTATGACGACGCTGACAAGAACAAGCGCGAGAAGGAGTCCGCTCTTGTGGCGATTGCGGCCGAGTACGGTCTTACCGTGAGCGAGGCGGCGGACGTGGCGGCGGTCGTTGAGCCCGGCTTGGTTCCGGGCCTGGTCAAGTCGGCCGCGAGCATCTTCGGCGGCGCCGACGTCAAGCGCATCCGCAACGTCGCGCCTTCGATGGACGGCAACCGCTATGCCTATCTCAAGAGCCGCTACATGCCGACGATGTGGCTTGTCGAGGTCGTTGCCGAAAAGGCGGGTTCCAAGACGGCTTTCGCCGACTGCAAGGACCTGATCGTCACGCCGGCGCTTGCCGACGCCCGTCAGAAGGCGTACGAGGCGGCCGTTGCGGAAATCTGCAAGGGCGGCGTCGCCGCTGTCCGCGAGAACAAGTCCGTCAAGATCGAGGCGGCCAAGAAGGTGAGTCTCTCCGAGCCTGCCGGCATGCCGTTCGACATGATCAAGCAGCTGAATCCGGGCGAGATGTCCGAGCTTGTGGGCGACAAGGTCTATATCTGCACCGACCGCACGTCCGGCGACGCGGAGAGTCTTGCGACGGCAAGCCGTAACGCCTACATGGGCGTCCTTTCCGCGCGTCCGACCGCAGACGTGGCGAAGTGGGAGGCCTGCAACCTCGCGCGTCTCGGCTATGTCAAGCCGGGCGAATCCAAGTCGGAAGACTGATTCATGACGCTCAAGTTCAAGCGCATCCATCCGGATGCCGTCCTGCCCGCGTATGCTCATCCGAGCGACGCGGGCATGGACATTCGGAGCGTCGCAGACATGACGGTCCCGGCCCGTGGAAGGGCGCTCGTCCCGACGGGACTGGTCGTCCTCCTGCCGCCGCTTTACGAGGCGCAGGTGCGTCCGCGTTCGGGCCTTGCGCTCAAGCACGGCATTACGGTCCTCAATACGCCCGGAACGATTGACTCGGGCTATCGGGGAGAGATCGGCGTCATCCTGTTCAATTCGAGCGACGTCGACTTCCAGGTCAAGAAGGGCGACCGCGTGGCGCAGGTCGTCATCGCGCCGGTGACCCAGCCCGTCATCGAGGAGGCGCAGGAAATCGACGAAACTGACCGCGGAGCGGGCGGTTTCGGATCAACGGGCAAGTGAGAGGGAGCGGATATGGCGCTTAAGGTCTACAAGTACGGCGAGGCGGTTCTGCGCGAGCGTGCGCAACCCGTCGCAATCGTGACGGACGAATTGCGGAACCTAGCCGAGGAGATGATTGACACGATGCACAAGGCCCGCGGCGTCGGTCTTGCGGCCCAGCAGGTCGGTCGGCTGGAGAAGATGTGCGTGATCGACATTCCGGAGGGATGCGAGGAACCCGAGGACGAGCTCTTCAACGCGCCCGTCGCGATGCCGCTCAAGCTCTTCAATCCCGAGATCGTCGCGCAGGAGGGGTCGCAGCACGACAAGGAGGGATGTCTCAGCTTCCCCGGCATCGGCGGATCGATCACCCGCGCCCAGCAGGTCACCTGCCAGTATCTTGACGAGGAGAACCGCCCCCAGATCATGATGGCGCGCGGTTTTCTCGCCCGTGCGCTCCAGCACGAGATCGACCATCTCAACGGCATCCTTTACGTCGACCACATGTCGGCGGTCGAGCGGTTGACCTATGCGTCGAAACTGAAGAAGCTCGCCAAGGAGAACGGCGGCGTGAGGTGAAAATGAAAAGGCCGCGGAGAAATCCGCGGCCTTTTCTTGTCTTCTGCCGTCCGATTACTTGACGGTGATGACGGAGTTGAACGTGCCCTGGTCGTTCTGGACCGAGTTGACGTTCTCCGGATCGGCGCACCAGGTGCCGTCGATCACGAACTTGTACTGGTACTCGCCCGGAACAAGCTTGACCGTAGCGGCGTAGATGCCGTCCTTGGCCTTGTACGCCATCTTCTTGGCGGTCGGGTCCCACTTGTTGAATTCGCCCGCAACGTAGACGGCCTTGCCCTTTTCGGCATGAACCGTGAACGTAACGGCCTTGGCGACCGGCTTCGCGGCTGCCTTGGCGACAGCGGGCTTGACCGTCTTCTTCGCGACGACCTTGGTCGTCTCGCACTTTTTCGTTGCCTTGATCTTCATTTGATCCTATTTCCTTTTGTTGTTTGCACGAAGAGCCAGTTTGTTGGCCCAACTCACCGTGACGGGCGTATAGTATCTCACTTTTTTCCTGAAAGTCAATGTTTTTATACGGATTTTTTGATATAATTTTTGACCGATGAAGCCTGAGACAAAAGATCGAATCTACACCCTGTTTACCGTCGTCATCGTCGTCCTTCTCCTGGTCGGCGGTCTGGTCAAGGCGGCGCCCTTGTATCGGAAGTACCTCATGCTGAAGGACAAGGAAGCCGAGCGCGACGCCCGCATCCGCGAGGTCGAGCAGCGTACGGCCGAACTCAACAACCTGATCATCAACTTCGGCACCACCGACGAGAGCGTCGAGTCCGCGGCCCGGGCCGAGCTCCGCTACCCGCCGGACGAGACAATCTTTGTCTTTCACGGGGTCGAGAAGAAGAAGTGATGGGGGCTTTTCTTCGATTCGTGTTCGGCATCCTGCTGCTTCCGGCGTGCTGGGGCGTGTCCGTCGCGCTGGCCGGCGTGCTGTCCGTCTCCTGTCGGATGGAGGCCTGTTCGCTTGCGTTTCTGGGCGGCGTGCTGGCGTTCGTGTTCTGCTGGATTCTCCTCTCCCATCCTGTGAAGACCTATGTGCTCGGCCACGAGCTGACCCATGCGCTGTGGGGGTTGCTCTTCGGTGCCGTGCCGTCGAAGCTGCGCGTGCGGAGCAACGGGGGCAGCGTCAACCTGACGAAGAGCAACCTGCTGATCACCCTGGCCCCGTACTTCTTCCCGTTCTACGCCGTTCTCGTCGTCCTGGCCGCGGTCCTCACGAGCCTCTTCGTCCGTCCGCTGCCCTGCGTTCCGCTGTGGGTCTTCCTCGTCGGCTTCGCCTGGTCGTTCCACGTGCTCTTCACGTTCGACTCCCTGATGGAGTCCCAGCCCGACGTCAATCTCTACGGGCGCGTCTTCTCGTGGCCGTTCATCTTCATCGCCAACGTCCTGGTCGTGCTGGCGGGCCTGACGTTCGCGACCGACTACGGATTCGCCTCGCTGGGGCGTCTCCTGTGCCGGGCGTGCGCGTCGTCCTATGTCGGCTGCTGGCACGGTGGCGCCGGCCTTGTCAGTCTCATCGTCCATCCCTGAATCTCCACACATGCACCCTCATCTCATCCCAGGACTTCCCATCCAGACCTTCGGCGCCTGCATTGCCGTCGGCATCCTGCTCTGCTGGACGCTGGCCGAGCGCCTGTCAGGACGGAAGGACATCGGCTCGCTCGTCTTCGCCCTCGTAATCGCCGGCGTCATCGGCGCACGCGTTGCGCATGTCGTCGAATACTGGCATGCCGACGGGTTCGACCGCAACTTGCTCGCCGCCTTCCAGATCTGGACCGGCGGACTCGTCTTCTACGGCGGGCTGATTGCCGGCGTCCTGACGTTCCTCGCCTGGTCGCTTCGGAAGAAGGAGGACGTCCTTGCCCTCGCCGACCTTCTCGTGGTCGTCCTTCCGCTCGGCCATGCGTTCGGACGCCTCGGCTGCTTCTTCTTCGGCTGCTGCTGGGGCAAGGTATCCGACTCCTGCCTGGCCGTCTCGTTCCCGGCCCATTCCCCGGCCTGGTATTCTCAGGTTTCCGCAGGCCGCCTCTCGAACCTCGCCTCCCGGTCGCTCCCCGTCCTTCCGACCCAGCTCTTCGAGTCCGCCGCGCTCCTCGCACTTTTCGGCCTCCTCTACTTCCTCTACCGCCGCTACAAGGCCTGGACCGCCGCGACCTATCTCGTCGGTTACGGCGTCCTCCGCTTCCTCATCGAGTTCTTGCGTGACGACGACCGGCCTGTCTGGGGCGGACTCTCCAGCGCGCAGAACTTTTCCTTCGTGCTGATCGCCGCCGGCATCGCGTTCTTCATCTGGACCTTCAAGCGCCATGGCCAACGTACACCTGATCATCGGTGAGGACGACTTCCTCGTCTCGGAAACCGCGAAGAAACTGATCGGCGACGGTCAGGGACTCGAGGTCATCGACTCGAACACGGCGACGAACGCCGACCTCCAGCTCAAGGACCTCGTCGCCGCGGACGCGAGCTTCTCCACGCCGCCGTTTCTCGATCCCGTCAAGGTCACCTGGTGGAAGAACGTGAGGTTCCTTCCGCAGGGCGGCAAGGGCGGGCCTTCCGAGGACGTCAAGAAGGCGCTCGAGAAGTTCGCCGCCAAGATCGCCGCGAACCCGCTCCCGGACAACCAGAAGTTCATCCTGTCGGGACCGAAGCTCCTCGCGACCTCGGTCTTCGCGAAGACCCTGAAGTCCGTCGCCGAAGTCGCCGTCTTCGCTGCGGGCAAGCCCTGGGAACAGGCCCGCATCGCCGTCCAGCGCGTGACCGAGCTCGCCGCGGAGCTGAACCTCGCCTTCGACCGCGGCGTTGCGGACCTCTTCGTCGCCCGCGTCGGGACGGACACGCGCTCGCTGATGAGCGAGCTCGGCAAGATGCGCGACTACCTCGGCAAGGATCAGCACACGATCACCGCCGAAGCCGTCGCGAACATCACGAGCCAGGGCATCGGCGTCGAGCCCGAGATCTGGGCCATGACGGACGCCCTCGGCGAGCGCTCGCTCGAGAAGACGCTCGCCGCCGCCCGTCGCTTCGAGCAGGAGAACGGGTTCGCCGTCCTCGTCACCACCGTCGTCGAGAAGTTCTTCCGCCAGCTTGCGGAGCTCAAGGACGCCCAGGAGAAGGGCAAGACGGACGCCGCGACCGAAGGCATGGCGCCGTTCACCGTCAAGAAGAACCTCGGCTTCCTGCGCAACTGGACGCTCCGCGAACTCCGTGTCGCGCGCTTCCGCTTCCTGACCCTGCGCGAAAAGGTCGTTTCGTCCTCCGGCAGTGCCGACGTCCTGGTGCTGACGGAACTGGTCCGCGTCTGCCGCCGTCCTGCGGCGAGAGGAGGTGTCCGATGAGCCACGAACTGCTCGGCCTCGCCCAGGCCGCCGCCCACGTCCATGTCGACGCCAACGAGCTCAAGCACGTCGCCCAGCGCGAGGAGATCGCCTGCGTGAAGCGCGGCGACGACTACTACTTCGAGCACCGCGTCCTCGACGAATGGGCCCAGCGCAACCTGCTCGCCTCCTCGAAGAAGGAGCTCGCCGCCGCCCACCGCGAGATGTCCGACCAGCACCGCCGCGCGACGAAGGAGGAGTTCGGCATCGCTCCGCTCTTCCGTCCCGACGGCATCACCCTCGACCTCACCGCCAAGGCGAAGGCCGGCGTCATCCGCGACATGACGGACCTCGCCATCGCGACCGGTCTCGTCTACGACGACGAGGGACTCTTCAAGGAACTCGTCGACCGCGAGGAAGCCGCCCCGACCGCGGTCGGCATGGGCGCGGCCTTCCTCCATCCGCGCTACCACGATCCCTATTTCTTCGAGGACACCTTCATCGCGTACGGCCGAGCCCGCCGTCCCGTCTTCTTCGGCGCCCCGGACGGCGAGGGGACGCGTCACTTCTTCATGATCTGCTCGACGGACCACGAGAAGCACCTCCACATCCTCGCCCGCCTTGCCGTGCTTGCGCACGGCACCGACCTCCTCGCGCGCCTTGACGCGGCCGAGGACGCCGACGCGGCTCTCGCCGCCATCCGCGACTGCGAAACGGAATACCTGAAATGACCAAGATCTACTTCTTCGACCTCGACGGCACCCTCGCCGATACGGACCCCGACATCCGCGCCTCCTGGAAGGCCGCCATGGCCGACCTCGGTCTCGTCTGCCCGACCTTCGACCGCGACTTCATCGCCGGCCCGACGCTTGAGGAAATGGCCGCGAAGCTTTTCCCCGACCGCTACACGCCTGAACTCGGCCAGCGCCTCCGCGACCGCTTCGGCTTCCACTACGACCACGACGGCTTCCCCAACACGCCCGAATATCCCGGCGTCCTGGACGCCGTCCGCCGTCTCAAGGCCGCCGGCCATCGCGTCTTCATCGCCACCAACAAGCGCTACGCCGGCGCGAGCGCAATGGCGAAGCACTTCGGCTGGGACCGGGTCTTCGAGAAGATCTACACGGGCGACATGCACAAGGACGATCCCGCCATCGGCAAGATGCGCAAGCCCGAGCTCCTGAAGTTCATCCTCGCCGAGCTCGGTGCGAAGCCCGGGGACTGCGTCATGGTCGGGGACACGATCAACGACTTCGAGGCCGCGCAGAAGAACGGCATCCCGTCCGTCGCCGTCACCTGGGGCTACGGCACCGACGCCGAGCGCCGCCAGGCCGGCCGCATCGTGAGCTCGCCCGAGGAGATCTGACCATGAACACGGTTGTCCTCAAGAAGGGACGCGACTGGAGCGTCCGCAAGCACCATCCCTGGATCTTCTCCGGCGCTGTCGAGACTGGCTCCGCCGGACGCGGCGAAACGGTCGCCGTCGTCTCGTCGGACGGCGAGACGCTCGGCTACGGCAGCTTTTCGCCGACGAGCCAGATCCGCGTGCGGATGCTCTCCTTCGACCCGAAACGCGTCCCCGACGCCACCTACGTCACGGAGCTGGTCGCGCTGTCCGTCGCCCGACGCGCCGCGTTCTTCGGTCCCGAATCGACGACCAATGCCTGCCGCGTGATCAACGCCGAATCGGACGGACTCCCCGGCGTCGTGGCGGACTACTACAACGGACACGTCGTCTGCCAGCTTACCTCGGCCGGCGCCGAGTTCTGGAAGGGGACGATCGTCCAGTCCCTGATGGCGAACTTCCCCGCCGGCTGCGTGCCGCAGTCCGTTTCGGCGCGCACCGACATCGACGTGCGCCGCAAGGAGGGGCTTCCCTGTTCGGAGGAACTCGAGGTGCTGGAAGGCGTCGAACCGCCCGAGCTCATCGAAATCACCGAAGGCCCTATCCGGTACTTTGTCGACCCGCGCAAGGGACACAAGACCGGCTTCTACCTCGACCAGCGCGACGCGCGTGCGGCCGTGGGGGCGCTCGCGAAGGGGCGGACGGTCCTCAACTGCTTCTCCTACACGGGCGGCTTCGGTCTCGCAGCCGCCGCGGGCGGCGCGGCGCACGTCACGCAGGTCGACGTCTCGCACGACGCCCTGGAGATCGCGAAGCGAAACGCCGAGCTGACGGGCGTCGCGGACCGCGTCGAGGAGATCGAGGCGGACGTCTTCCAGTACCTGCGCCAGTGCCGCGACGCGCGCCGGACCTTCGACCTCATCGTCCTCGATCCGCCCAAGTTCGCGGAGTCGAAGGCGCAGGTGATGAAGGCCGCGCGCGGATACAAGGACATCAACCTTCTCGCGATGAAGCTCCTGAATCCGGGCGGCATCCTCGCGACCTTCTCCTGCTCGGGCGCGATGGACACGGAGCTCTTCGACAAGATCCTCGCCGAGGCCGCGCAGGACGCGCACCGCGACTTCCAGATGGTCGCGCGCACACGGCAGGGCGCGGACCATCCGGTGGCGCTCGCGTTCCCCGAGGGGCTCTACCTCAAGGGCGTCGTCCTGAGGGCGCTCGATTTTTGATATAATATCCCAAAATTTTTCAAGGAGCGCCTCATGGCTACGGATCACAGCAAGTTTCAGCGTATCGTCATTCTCGACTACGGTTCCCAGTACACCCAGCTCATCGCCCGTCGCATCCGCGAGCAGCAGGTCTTCTCGGAGATCATCCGCTTCGACACGCCGGCGGCGAAGCTGCGCGAGAACATGCCGCAGGGCATCATCCTCTCGGGCGGACCGAACAGCGTGTTCGAGGAGGGCGCGCCCGGCATCGACCCCGAGATCTTCAACCTGGGCGTTCCCGTGCTCGGCGTCTGCTACGGCATGCAGCTCATGAGCCAGCAGCTCGGCGGCAAGGTGCAGCCCGGCGAGTCACGCGAGTACGGCAAGACCGAGATGACGACCGAGCCCGGCAACGAGCTCTTCGCGGGCCTGCCCGAGCAGTTCATCGTCTGGATGAGCCACGGCGACCGCGTCTCGAAGATTCCCGAGGGCTTCCAGGTCTCGGCAACGAGCGGCAACTGCCCCTACGCGGCGATCCGCAACGAGGCGAAGAAGTTCTACGCGATCCAGTTCCATCCCGAGGTCGTCCACACGCAGTACGGCAACCAGATCCTCGGCAACTTCCTCTTCAAGATTTGCGGCTGCAAGGCAGACTGGAAGCTCTCGAGTTGGATC
>CAMEZU010000021.1 GCA_945947925.1 uncultured Verrucomicrobiota bacterium | reverse complement strand
CAAGCGTCAGTATATCATTTTCCATCCTGTTCGGCAATGTTTCCTCCAGCTCTGGTGGGTTAGTCGGTTCGCGGCGAGGAACGAGCCGCGAACCGACCCATTACAGAAATTTCCGCAGTTGCTCTCGCGTTCTGAACGCTGTTGTGCTATCATTTCCCTTGTGGTTTCCTTTTGTCGGTTTAGCAGCCGTGTAGTGTAGCACGGTGACAGGAGCGAAACCACTTTTTCACTTCCGCCTGACAGGCTCACAGAACTGCCCTTCAGGCAACTGACGGGCGAAGGTCCAGGAGGCGCAGCTCGACATGCGGTTCACCATAGGTCGACACCTCGACGGTGAAGCGGATGTCGTAGGGGTGTCCGGCGTCGGCGCGCAGGCGTTCGACCTGGTCGCCGTGACTCCACCAGACGGCACGGGGATAGCCGTCCCGGAAGGACACCTGCAGGTGGCGTCCGTCGGCGCCGAGGGGGCGGACGTCGGCGAGGCGGACGCCGCGGGCGGCGAAGACGGGCTCGGGATTCCCTTCGCCGAACGGCGCCATCTGCTGGATGCGTTCGACGATCGGAAGCGGCAGGTCGGAGGCCTCGACCCAGGCGTCGACCGGCTGATCGCCGGCGGCGGCCGGAAGAACGCTGGCCTGGAGCGCGCAGGCGGCGGCAAAGGCGCCGCGGAAGGCGTCGAGGCAGCCTTCCTTCACAGAGAAGCCGCCGGCGGCGGCATGTCCGCCGTAGTGGAGAAGCAACGCGGAGCAGGCAACGAAGGCGTCCCTGACGTTGTAGCCGTCCGGGGCGCGGGCCGAACCGTGTCCGCCGACGACGACACAGACCGGTACGGGGCCCTTCCCGCCGCCAGTTGCAAGTCGTTCGAGGATACGGGCGGCCACGATGCCCGCGACGCCGGGATGTCCGTTCGGCAGGTCAATGACCTGCGCCGCAGCGCCGGGGACGATTTGGACAAGCGCCTCGTCGGTCATCGTCTGCTCGACGTTCTTGCGCTGGACATTGGCCTGGTCAACCGTCCGCGCGAGCTCACGCGACGTCTCGCGGTCGTCGGCCAGCACCAGCCGCAAGGCGTCCATGCCGCTGCCCATCCGGCCGGCGGCGTTGATGCGCGGACCGATCAGGAAGCCGAAGTCGCGTGCGCCAAGGGTCGGCGTGACGAAGCGCGACGCGCGGTCCAGGAGTTCGCGCAGACCGATCGGCGCGGCCTTGCGAAAGAGGCGGAGCGCCGAGACGACGAGGATGCGGTTCTGGCCGCGGAGCGGCATGATGTCCGTCACGGTCGCGAGTCCCGCCAGGACCAGAAGCGGCGCCGCGAGGCTGCCGCCCGAATAGAGTCCCTCGGCCTTGGCGTGGTCGATGAGGGCCTTCGCGACCAGAAAGGCGACGCCTGCCCCGCAGAGTCCCTCCAGTTCCGCGGAGGCGGCGACCTTCGGATTGACGACGGGACAGTCCGGCAGCTCGGGACCGGGCAGGTGATGGTCGGTCACGACGACGGGAATGCCGCGTTTCTTCAGTTCGGCGACCTGCTCGACAGCGTTGATGCCGTTGTCGACGGTCACCACGAGGCCGACGTCGGGCTGTTCGGCAAGGAGCCGGGCGAGCGAAGGCCCGCTCATCCCGTATCCCTCGGTCAGGCGCTCGGGCAGGAACGGCACGACGGACGCCTTCAGCGCCTCAAGCGTCCTGACGAGAATGGCGGTAGCGCAGACGCCGTCGCAGTCGTAGTCGCCGAAGACGACGATCTTGCGCCGGACGCGGACGGCGGCGAGGATGGTCTCGACCGCCGCGCCAACACCGGGCAGCCCCTCGGGGCCGGCCAGGTCGCGGAGCGCCGGGGCAAAATACGCCTCGGCCGTCTCCGACGTCACCTGACGCAAGGCGAGAAGACGCGCCAGCAGACGTGGATAACCCGCGTCTGCCAGCGCGTCGACCGACGCGGCGTCGACCGGTTTCTCAAACCACTCGGTCAAGCGCGGCCTTTCAGACCTTCACCTCGTGGCACCAGCCGTGCTTGTCCTCGATCTCGCCGTACTGGATGCCCTGGACGGTCTGGTAGAGCTTGAGGAGCGTCGGATGAACCTCGGTCTCGTCGGAGATCTTGATGACGTCCGCACCGCGGGTGATTTCCCAGACGGGCGTGATGACGACGGCCGTGCCGAGTGCGGCGACGGCGGCGAAGTCCTTGATCTCCTCGTACGGAATGGGGCGGCGCTCGACGGGCATGCCGAGGTCGGCCGCGACTTCGCGGAGCGAGAGGTTGGTGACGGACGGGAGGACGGAGCAGGAGTCGGGCGTGACGTACTTGCCGTCCTTCGTGATGCCGAGGAAGTTGGAGGTCGAGAATTCCTCGACGTAGGTGTGTGACTTCGCGTCGAGATAGAGCTCGACCGGCCAACCGTCGTGCTTCGCCTTCTCGTGCGCGAAGAGCGAGGCGGCGTAGTTGCCGCCGACCTTCACGTCGCCCATGCCGTGCGGCGCGGCGCGATCCCAGTCATCCAGAATGACGGCGCGCACGGGCTTGAGTCCGCCCTTGTAGTAGGCGCCGACGGGCATGACCATAATCATGAACGTGTATTCTTTCGCCGGGGCGACGCCGATCTGCGGGCCCGTGCCGATCAGGAGCGGACGCAGGTACATGGAGCCGCCCGTACCGTACGGCGGAACGAACTCCTCGTTCGCGGCGACAACCTTCTCGCAGGCCTCGACGAAGCGCTCGACCGGCATCGGCGGCATGACGGTGCGGATCGCGGTGCGCTCCATGCGGCGGCCGTTCTCATCGGGACGGAAGATCACGACCTTGCCGTTCTTCTGGCGGAAGGCCTTGATGCCCTCGAAGCACTCCTGCCCGTAGTGGAGGCAGCTCGCGCCGATGTGCATCGTGATGTAGGGATCCTTGACGAATTCGAACTCGCCCCACTTGCCGTCCTTCCACGTGCAGCGAATGTGGCAGTTCACGTCCGAGAAACCGAAGCCGAGCTTCGCCCAATCTATGTCCGTTCTAGGCATTTTCAATGACCCCTTTGATTTTTTTGTAAGTGTTGTGAAGCCTGATTGATCCAGTCGACCATGTCCTTGAGCTCAGGGTCCTTGGCGTACAAGGACATGAGTTCGCGCTCGCGGTCCTTCTCCGCGACGAGACGCGCCAGCAGCTGCAGGGCCATGGTCATGCTCTGGTTCGAGAATTCGCGCTCGTCCGGCGTCATGCGCTCGGAGAGGGCCAGCACCGGCCGCAGCAGGGCCTTGAGGCGGAGGACCTCCACGCTGACGGGATCCGAACCGGTCCTGGCGATATAGCGGCGGCAGAGGTCGAGCACGGCCTGGCCGTAGCGGCGGGACATCGCGCCAGAGCGCTCGGGACCCGCCGTCCGCGCGCCCGTCCACGGACAGTCCACCAGAACCCGGGCCGCGCGGAGGAGCTCGTCATCCGTGCCGCAGGCCGCATACGCCCCGACAATCCGTTCGGCCGCCACGCGTCGGAAGAACGGCGCGAGGTCGTACCGGCCGAGCCCTTCCGCCTCCGCCAGGTCGGCGTAGGCGAAGCCGAGCTTCAGCGCCGCGGCGGAATCGCGCACGGAACCGGCCTCGCGGAACGCCCGCTCGCAGGCCGCGAGGTCGCGCCAGGCCTTCACGTAGGGACGGTGGGAGGCGGTTCGCTGGTTGTGCGGATCCTGTTCGTCGATGTAGTCGAGAAGCTCCTCAATCGCATTGAGGCTCGCGTCGGGAAGGCGGCAGCGGGCGAGTTCGGCACCCTCGTAGTCGCCCGGATGAGCCTCCAGCCACTGCCGGTGTCCGACGGCGCCCGGACGATCCATCATCGCCATGCGGATCGCACGGAACGTCGACTCGGGCGAGACCGGCGCCAGCAGGCAGGCCTCGCGGTAGGCCCGGAGGCAGTTCTCGCGGAACGCGCGGACCGTCGGCGCGTCGGACGCGTCGCCGAAACGACCGAGCCACTTCTGCTGATAGAGCCCGGCCTCGGCGGAGCGGAGCTTGGAGAAGGACTTCTGCGCGGCGAAGTCGCGGCGGTACATCGGGTCGTCCAGCAGGCGGCGGCAGTACCAGTCCCAGAAGTCGCGGTCCTTGCGCGAGACGTCCTGCCACAGGGCGTCGGAGGCGAGGTCGGGCGTCCTGTCCGGTCCGATCTTCATCACGAGCCCGTGCGGACGGAGGTAGTCGTACATCCACGGAATCGGATAGCTTTCCTCGACGTAGAACGCGTGACGCGGACTGTTCTTCTCGAACATCATCTGCGCGAGGATCTCGTTGATCTTCATCACGCTGTTCGCCCCCGTGACCTGCACGCGGCCGTTCGACTTGTCAACGCCGTACATCCGCTCCTCTTCGGGCGTGAGGCGGCTGACGAACCGATCGAAGGCAAGCCCGTTGTCACTGCCCGAGGGGATCCAGATCTCGTCGCCGTAGAGGTCGCGCTCGACGGCCATATACGTGCCGTCGGCGAGCGCGTTCTGCGTGATGAGGTAGACGTCGGGACGGAAGTTCGCGGAATAGATCATGTAGGTTGGGATGAAGCGGCCCGCATCGGTGCCGCCGAAAAAGACGGCGTGGTCCTCCATCGGCGACGGCCACTCGGGATCGGGCAGAGGCTCCTCGTCGGCCCCGAGCTGTTCGCGGACCGCCTTCGCGCCCTCGAGCTGATAGGCGCCGAACTGCCAGCCGAAGGTGTGTCCGTTCTGCTCCGCGCCGCCCAACTCGAAGACGAGCCGGTCGTTGACGTAGTTCTGGACGATCGGGGGCAGCGCGCCGACGAGGACGAGCAGCACGACGAACGGACCGACGGCGTACTTCCGGTGGCGCGGCGGCACGAACCGGACGGCCGCGGCGGCGACGACGACGAGGCCGTAGCCGATCCACATCGCGATCATCGCGTGAGAGGAAATGAACTTCACCTTCTGGATGAAGCCGTCCTGCACGTCGCCGACGACCTTCGCCAGGACCAGCAGGATCACCGACATCATCAGGAAGCAGGCGCCCGAGGAGATGAGCCACTGCTGGAAGACGTTCCGAGCGTCGAAGCCGACGTACCCGACGTCGCGCCGCACCCGGCGGACGAATCGCGCGACCAGCCGGTAGTTGACCGCCAGCAGGGCCATCGCGAAAACCCAGGAAGCGGCGAGCGCCAGCGACTTGCCGCTGCCGTTGAAGCAGCAGCAGAGGACGGCCGGCACCAGCACGATCTCGCCCGCGAGCACGCCGAGCGCGACCAGCGTGACCGTCTCGCGGCGACGGACGCAGGCCTCGACGTAGCGCCCGAGCGCGAGCGCCGGGCGGTAGACGAACTGCTTCACGCCGATGACCGCGCAGCCGGCGGTCGCAAGCGTGCCGAAGACCCACAGCAGCGCGCGGTCGAAGGCGACGCCGCCCAGGCCCTCGCCCGAGACGACGCAACCGACGAGGTCCTTGACCAGGCAGACGCCGAGAAGCGCCGCGCCGACCCACAAGAGGCGTACGGCGAACGGACGGCGCGCCGTGCGGACGCAGAAGTGCCAGCAGGCGAACGGCAGGCCGGCGAGCAGAACGAGGAAGTCCGTGAACTGGAGCTTCACGTCGCGGACGTAATGGCCCATCTGGACCTTGAGGAAATTCCAGAACGCCTCGGCCGTGGCGAACTGCTCCGCCTTGATTTGCTCGTACTGGCCGCGCGTGATCGCGTGCTTGAAGCCCTCCCAGGTGCGCGGATAGCCCCAGTTCATCGGCGGATTGCGCCAGTCCGACACGAGCGGCATGTAGGCGTAGAACGAGACGCCGAGCTGCGTGAAGAACGCCGCGCCGACGACCGAACGGCCGTGCGGCAGCACGAGCCAGACGAGCGCGAACACGACGAAGTTCCAGGCGACCGGCCACCAGAACCACCAGGTGGACGGATGCGTAAGGCCGTTCATCGCGCCGTTCCGCAGGAGGATGAAGGCCGCGACCTGGAGTCCCGCCACGGGAATCGCGTAGCAGAGGCCCTTCTTCACAAAGGCCGAGAGCGCGAACAGGAACGCCAGGACGGACGCGAACAAGAACGTCGATTTGCCCCAGACGTAGTCCTCGCCGGCATAGCCGAACGCCAGCGCCAGGTCGAAGTCCGGCGACGAGAAGAACCAGGCGAGCACGGCCGCCAGCGCCGCACATCCCGCGCTGGCGATGAGGCCGACGCGATAGCGGCGCGCGTCGACGGCCGCCACGACGGCGGCGATTGCTGAACCGCCCGCCGCAACGGCGACGGCAACGTAGCAGAGCGGGTCGAGGAGCGGCGCGAACGGCTGCTCCGCCGCGACCCAGACCCGTTCGCCGGCGAACAGCGAGCCAAGGAGCAGCAGCGCGAGCCCCGCCCCGCCGCCTCCGGCTGCCGAGAGAACCGCCGGACGGACGCGGTCGCGGCTCTTCAGCCAGACCGCCGCGAAGAGCGAACCGATCACGAGCAGCGCGGCGGGCACGGTCGTCCAAGGCGAGGGACTGCGGTCCGCCCGGGTCTTCAGCTCGGGCCGCTTCCCTTCCGTCACGCGCTTCTTCAGCTCGCCGCCGATCTGCTTGGCCTTCGGCCCGATCTCCTTCATCTGGCGGAGCACGGACTCGTAGAGGCGCTTCTGCTTCTTCAGTTCGTCCGCCTTCGCCAGCGAGGAGGAGCGGCCGATTTCGTCGGTAACGTACTTGATCGCCGACTCGTAGCGCTTGCGCACGTCGGCAAACTCGTTCGGCTTCGTCAGGTAGAGGTTGTACAGCTCGAAGTTGGTCAGCACGGAGTACTCGAGGTCGGACATGCCGCACGGCGCGTGCTTGGCGATCGTGTCGCGCTCCATGCCGTACTGGGCCCGCTCGAGGCTGCCGACGTCAAGCACCTGGTACGTGAGCAGCACGGGCACGAGGTAGAGCGCAAAGTCGCGGAACATCGGAATGTTGCGCAGCATGATGATGACCGCGAGCGGCACGATCGCAAAGAGCAGCACCTGATAGTTCGTGAGACCCAGTCCGAAGACGAACGCCGTCGCCCAGAGGACGCGGTCCGACGGCTGCCGCATCCACCGGTATGAGAGGAGGAAGACGAGCATCAGGAAGAGCGCGTTGAGCGAGTAGATCTCGACGATCGTCGCCTGCGACCACTCGACCGGCGAGAAGGCGAACGCAAGCGCGCCGCCCGTGCCGCCGGCGAAGCAGAGCCAGGACGCCGTCGTCTCGGAAAGCGAGGACGCGGTCCGAGCGGACGTCAGGACGAAGTCCCGCGCAGACCGGCTGATCAGCATCGCCGTGCACCCGGCCGCCAGCGCGCCGAAGACCGCCGAACAGCAGCTCACCGACCACGCCGGCGTCGGATGGCCCATGTACGTCACAAAGGAGAAGACCTTGCAGAAGATCCAGCTGCAGAACGTCCAGAACGGATACCCCGGCGGATGCGGCACGCCCAGATGCGCGGCCGCGGTCGCGAGTTCGCCGGAGTCCTCCAGCCCCACGGAAGGCCCGAGCGTGTAGAAATAGACGCCAAACGCCACCAGCGTCGCCACCCAGAAAGCGGCCCAATCGTATTTCGAGAAAAACCTTGCCATAATATTGTCTTGTATTATATCAAAAACGTCCCTATTCAGGCACGTACGAGCGACGACCAGA
This sequence comes from uncultured Verrucomicrobiota bacterium, assembly GCA_945947925.1. GTDB lineage: Bacteria > Verrucomicrobiota > Kiritimatiellia > RFP12 > UBA1067 > UBA1067. The sequence goes on along the minus strand of CAMEZU010000021.1, from coordinate 7,732 downwards.
TTTCCCGGCGGAACAGGGCCGCCCCGGCCCATCGTCCGCGCTTCGGGGAGCCGGGGCCGGCGGACCGTCCCTCCGCGACGGTCATCGGGGACGTCCGTTCCACCGGCAGATACTCGACCCACTCGACGGGAACCTCGTGCCATTCGCCGTCGCCGCCGAAGACGGACACGTAGTCCAGCCGGTCTTCTCCGCGGTAGCCGCAGGCCGTCACCTCAACCGTGCTGACGCCGTCCGTGCGTTCGACCAGCTCCGTCTTGAGGATGCTCTCCGTGATGCAGTCGGGATGCCTGAACGCCTCGTCGCCGAACCGGTTGGCCGAGACCTCGTGCTCCCAGAAGGAGCAGGCTTCCGAGCCGACGACGCCGCGCCAGAGGTCCTCGTGCGTCCGCGTCTGCTGGTAGAGCGGAATCGCCAGCAGCGGGGCAAGGGCGAAATAGACGTCTTTGAAAAACTTTTCGTTGACCTTCTGGAACTTCGACGCAGCCCGGTCGTAGTCCCAGTCCCTGAAGGCGTCCGCCTCCACGTCGATGACCGCATCCGCCAGGTGTTGCGGAAAGAGGAAGTTGACTTTCTTCTGCTTGACGAAGGCGAAGTCATCGCCGAAGCCGACCTCGCGGTCCTTCAGGAGCGCCAGCGTCTGGGTCTGGGCGAGCGCCGTGTACAGGAGACGGAACTCCACCTCGTTGTCCCGGTCCTTGGCATGGAACCACGTCTCGAACTCGTGGTTGCTCATCAGCGTGAAGTCCGAGTCGTCCGTCAGGTTCCGCGAATGCGCCTTGAGCCGGCTCAGGCGCCATTGCTTCTTCAAGGCGTTGACGACGCCCTTCTCCTCCAGTCCCGAGGGAAGCCGGGAGAAGGACAGGTCGGGCGCGGCGTCGTTCCCGTAGGCGACGAACTTCTGGCGCGAGTAGACGGGCTTGGGCTTCTCGACCGAGGCGGTGATGGTCTGGGTGCGCGTCTCCGTATGGACGTTCCCCTCGTCGTCCTCGACCTCCTCCTCCCACTCGATGACGAGCGACCCAGTATACGTCTCCGTCCCCCACTCCATCTCCAGGTACTCGCCGAAGACAAAGGGATTCCCGTTGATGACGCCCGACTGGACGCCGAGGATGGAACGCCCCTCGTTGAAGGCATCGTCCCAGCCGTAGATCCGGCGGAGGTCCTCGAGACGCCGGGAGGTGAAGTAGGCGTCGAAGGAAAGCCGGGGCACCGTCTGCTCCACCAGCCGCAGGGTGACATCCCAGGGATAGAGCCCGTTCAACGCCGCCATCTGATTCCAGGCGACGGACTTCCCCTCCGCGACGCGCTTCTCAAAGGACCTGACCAGGGCGCCGGCCTCCTTGCACTTGCGCCGGAGTCCCAGGCCGAGCGGCACGCTCCCCAGGAGGACGAGGACGCAGGCCGCCATCGCCCCGCCGCTCAGGGTCTCGGAGACGAACAGGACGCCGAGGCCGGACAGGGCTGCGAGCAAGACGAGGACGAGCAGGAAGACGTACAGGCGCCGGGTTGCCCGCGCGGAGTCCAGCCCGGACGCCAAGCGCCTGACAAGTGCCACCTGCCGCCGGTTGGCCGCCACGTCGATTCCGGAGGCCTTCGTCAGCTCGGCGAAACGGGCGCGCGTCAATTCGGCGAAACGCGCCCTGAACTCGTCCCGATAGCGCGAGAGCGGCTCGTAGACGTCCTTGAGCATCGGTGCCCCTCGTCCGACGGTCAGCCGAAGAAGTTCTGACGGGCCGCCGCCTTGGTGGCGGCGGAGGCGGAGAACGGGATGCGCGTCGTGTAACCGGCGCGGGCCGCGACGATCTGGCGCACCGGCCAGTCGAAGATGTCGGAGTTCCACTGGTTCACCGTGTCGTTGTAAAGCGAACGCGCCGCCGTGATCTCCTTCTGAAGGTAGGCGTTCTGCTGCATCGCATCGGCGATGGCGGCATGGGCCTTGAGTTCTGGATAGGCCTCGACCTGCGGGAAGAGGCGGCCGAACGCCATATCGACCTGACTCTGCACCTGGTTGCGGTCCGCTCCGGGCGCCACGCCCCCGCGATAGGCCGCGACGGTCTTCATGACCTCCTTGTCGAGGTCCACCGCCTTCGAAACGAGCGCCGCGACGTTTTGCAGGATCTGCACGCGCTGCTCCAGGTAGTTGTCGATCGTCGAGGCATCGGCCTGGATCTTCTGCTGCAGGCGTTGGAAGTAGTTCCTCGCACCGACCTTCATGAGCTGGAAGATCAGGCCGGGGATGATGAAGCAGGCCCAGAGAGCGATCTCGAAGAGCGTCGAGCCGAACCCGACCCGGACGGGGATCTGCCGCTCGATGACGTTCGCGTCGCGTCCCTCGGCATTGACGGGACCAGTCAGTTCATCCAATTCATTTGCCATCGCATGTGCTCCTTGTGGTGACGGGGTGAAAGTGTCAGACGTCGATCTTGGTGATCTTGCGGATGAAAAGCCAGCCGACCGTGATGAGCAGGATGACGACGAGAACGGAGATCACGCCGACGAAGCTGCAGAGGAACGGAATCATCATGTTGGGCTTCAGGATCACCATCGCAATGCCCAGCAGGAGCGGCATCAGCGAGACGAGGATGCCCTGCATGCGGCCCTGGGCGGTCAGCGTCTTCACCTTGCGCTCGATCTTCATGCGCGAGCGGATCGTCTCGGAGATCTTGTCGAAGATCTCGGTCACGTTGCCGCCCGTCTTGCGGCTGATGAGAATCGCCGTCGTCACGAGCGTCAGGTCATCAGAGCCGACGCGGCCGGACATCGACTGCAGCGCGTCCTCGAAGCTCATGCCGATGCGGAGCTGCTGCTGCAGGATGGCGAACTCCTCCGACATCGGCTTGTCCCCCTGCTCGACGACGCACTCGAAGGCCTGCGAGAGCGAGAAGCCCGCGCGAAGCGCGTTCGACATGGTCGCCAGCGCCTCCGGGAGCTGCTCGTTGAACTTCTGCCGGCGGCGGTTGTCGAGCCAGCGCGCGAGCGGCGTCTCGCCGTTCTGCCAGCCGGCCTTGACCTTGACGCCGGAAACGAGATACCAGACGATGCCCGAAAAGCACGCCGCGAACAGCACGATGATGACGATCGGAATCATTTCTTGATGACGTCCACGTTACCGGTGAAGGAAGGGTCGAACATCTTCGCGTCGCAGACGATGCCGCGGCCCGCGAGCTGGTCGTACCAGGTCGGAATCGACCCCGTGGGACGGAAGGCGCCCAGCACCTTGCCGCCCTCGCCGACGCCGGTCTGCTTGAACGAGAAGATCTCCTGCATGACGATCTGGCTGCCCTCGATGCCCGTCACCTCGGAGATGGCGACGACCTTGCGCGAACCGTCCGAGAGGCGCGACTCGTGGATCACGATGTCGACGGCACTCGCGATCTGCTCGCGGATCGCCTTCGACGGCAGCTCCATGCCGCTCATCATCACCATCGTCTCGAGACGGGAGATGACGTCGCGCGGCGAGTTCGCGTGCACGGTCGTGAGCGAGCCGTCGTGACCCGTGTTCATCGCCTGCAGCATGTCGAGCGCCTCGCCGCCGCGGCATTCGCCGACGATGATGCGGTCCGGACGCATGCGGAGGCAGTTCTTCACAAGGTCGCGGATCGTCACCGCGCCCTTGCCCTCGATGTTCGGCGGACGCGCCTCCAGGCGGACGACGTGCGGCTGCTGGAGGCGCAGTTCGGCCGCGTCCTCGACCGTTACGATGCGCTCGGACCGCGGGATGTAGCCCGAAAGGAGGTTGAGCAGCGTCGTCTTGCCCGAGCCCGTACCGCCCGCCACGATGATGTTCTTGCGCAGGAGGACGCAGAGCTTCATGAACTCGGCCGCGTTGTGCGTCCACGTGCCGAAGCGGATGAAGTCCTCCGGCGTGAGCGCCTTCTTGGAGAACTTTCGGATCGTGATCGTCGGCCCCGACAGCGCGAGCGGCGGGATGATCGCGTTCACGCGGCTGCCGTCCGCAAGACGCGCGTCCACGTACGGCTGCGACTCGTCGCAACGGCGGCCGAGCGGCGCGATGATGCGCTCGATGACCGCCATCACGCTTGCGTCGTCTGTGAACTGGCAGTCTGAAAGGACCAGCCTTCCCTTCCGCTCGACGTAGACCTTCGTCGGCCCGTTGACCATGATTTCGCTCACGGAGTCGTCCGCCAGGAGCGCCTCGAGCGGCCCGAGGCGCATCGCCTCGTTGAAGACGTCCGTCTCCAGGCGCCCGGCGTCGATGCCCTCGGGCATGCGCCCGTTCGCGACGACCTCGCCGATGATCTGGCGGATCTTCTCCCGCGCCGTCCCCTCCAGGCCCTCGCGGTCGACGCCCTGAAGCGTCAGCCGCTTCATGTCCATGCGGTTGAGAAGCTCGCGCTGGATCTGCTCCTGGACGCTCCGCCGCAGCTCGCGCAGCGGGTCGGCCTGCGGCTCTGGCTCGGGGGCCGGCGCCGGCTCGGCGGGCCGCGCGGCGGGGTCCTCGCGGACGGCGGGCGCCGCCTGTTCGGGCAGCTCCTCGGCCTCGCAGACGCGGAGCATGCTCTCGCCGATCTGCACGACCATGCTGCCGTCAAGGGCGACCTCGCCCTGCAGTTCCTCGCCGTTGACGTACGTGCCGTTGGCGCTGTTCAGGTCCTTCAGGACAGCTGTCCCGTTCCGCACGACGAGCATCGCGTGGCGCTCGCTCACGTCGGGGAAGTCGAGGCGGACGCGGCACATCTCGCCACGCCCGACGAACCAGACGCCGTCCTCGAGGGCCTGCGTCTCGCGGCAGCCGTTGATCAACGTGGTCAGGGCGAGCATCTTACTGTCCCTTCTTCGGCCGGGGATGGTTGCGCGCCTCGTTCAGCGTCGTCAGCTCCTGACGGATCTCCTCGAAGCTGATGACCGGCAGGTCGGGTTCCGCATAGAGGTCGCCGCGGTTGCGCAGCGTCAGCATGAGACGTCCCTTGATGTGCTCGGCAAAGGCCAGGATCTCGGCCTCGCGCGGCGTGACCAGCAGCGTGACGAGCGAATAGCCGCCCGGACGCGCGGACTGCGCGACGCCGAGGCTCCGGGTCTCCGGACGGTCGTTACCGGTCGCCAGCACCTCGACGCGCTGCAGGACCGTGCAGGTCACGGGATCGCCGCGCTTGATCTTGCCGGCGTCGTCCGGGAAGTCGAACGTGCCGATCACGTCCACGAAGTCGCCCTTGCGGATCAGCCCCGAGACCGACGACGATCCGGTCACGCTGATCGACATCGCGCGGTACGAGCCCTTGCGGTCCGACTGGATGCGGTCCGACAGGCGGCCGGACTCGAGACGGCCGCCGTCGACGTATGTCCAGCGGACGGGCATGCCCGAGTCGAAGTGGCCGACGACCCGCTTGCCGACGATCTGGCTCTCTTCGCCGGGACGGACGATGTCGATGCCGTGACGCTCGTAGGCGTTCGTCACGCACAGGTCGTCCATCGTGATCTCCGACCCCGCCGAGATGTCGCGGGAGAAGCAGACCGCCGGGGACTTCTTGTTCTCCTCGGCGAGCTTCTTCTTGAGGCGGAGGAGATACTCCTCCTTGCCGGAAATGTAGACGCTCGTCAGTAGCGCGGCGAGAAGGCCCGCCACGAGGCTCGCAATCAGCACGATCTTTCGGTTCATCAGAACAGTCCCTTCACCTTGCCGGTCTCGACGTCGACATCAACCCTGCGGTAGGCAGGCGACGCGGAGGTTCCAGGCATGAGCTTGATTTCGCCGGCGACCGGCACGATAAGGCCGGCACCCTGATAGATGAGGACGTCCTTCACCGGCATGCGCCAGCCCTTCGGACGGCCGAGCAGCTTCGGGTCGTGCGACAGCGAATATTGCGTCTTCGCCATGCAGATCGGGAGCTCGGCCGTCTCCGGATTCGCCTGGAAGGCCTCGAGCTTCTCGAGCGCCAGCGGTTCGAAATCAACGCCGTCGCCGCCGTAGACCTCCTTGACCTGCTTCTCGATGCGGTCCTTGAGCGGCTCCTTGAGGTCGCACAGGAACGCGAAGTCGTTCGGCTTCGCACAGGCCGCGATCACCGCCTCGGCGAGCTCGAGCGCGCCTTCGCCGCCCTTGAGCCAGTGGTCGGAAACCGCGAATGTCGCGCCCGCCTTCTCGGCGACTCGGCGCACAACGTCGCGCTCGGCCTGCGTGTCGGTGTGGAACGCGTTGAGGCAGACGACCGGCTGCACGCCCGCACGGCGGATGATGTCGATGTGGGCGAGCAGGTTGTCGCAGCCCTTCTCGAGGAGCTCGAGGTTCTCCGTCGTGTAGACGGGATCGAGCGGGAGGCCCGCCTTCACCGCCGGCGCGCCGCCGTGCGCCTTGAGCGCGCGCACCGTCGCGACCAGGACGACCGCGTCGGGCTTCAGGCCCGAGCAACGGCACTTGATGTTCCAGAACTTCTCGAAGCCCATGTCGCTCGCAAAGCCGGACTCCGTCACCACGTAGTCGCCGAGCGCGCACGCCAGGCGGTCCGCGACGACCGAGTTCTGCCCAATCGCAATGTTCGCAAACGGACCCGCATGGACGAACATCGGCTGGCCCTCGAGCGACTGCATCAGCGTCGGCTTGATCGCATTGACGAGAAGCGCGCACATCGCGCCGTCGACCTCGAGGTCGGCCGTCGTCACGGGCGCGCCCGACTTCGAGTAGGCGACGATGATCTTCGCAAGGCGCTTGCGGAGGTCCGCGAGGTCCGCGCTCATCGCGAGAATCGCCATCACCTCGGACGCGACCGTGATGTAGAAGCCCGAATGGCAGGTGTAGCCGTCCAGCTTGCCGCCGCGGCCGATCTCGATGTTGCGAAGGCCCTGCGCGCAGAAGTCCATCGCCCAGCGGAACTGGATGCGGTTCTCGTCGATGTCGAGGCGCCTGAGCCCGCGCTCGGCGAGCCACGCGTCGTCGTGGTTGCGCTCGTGCTGCATGCGCGAATTGAGCGCGACCATCGCGAGGTTGTTCGCGTTGGTGATGGCGTCGATGTCGCCCGTGAGGCCCAGGGAGAGCGCGGTGAGCGGCACGACCTGCGCGAGGCCGCCGCCCGCCGCAGAGCCCTTGATGTTGAAGGTCGGACCGCCCGAGGGCTGGCGCACGCAGCCGATCACCTTCTTCCCGAGGCGGCCGAGGCCCTCGACGAGACCGAGGGTCGTCGTCGTCTTGCCCTCGCCGAGCGCCGTCGGGGTGATGGCCGTGACATCGATGTACTTGCCGCGGCGGCCTTCGCCGACGCGCTTGAGCACCTTCGTCACGTCGACCTTGGCCAAAACGTCGCCGTAGGGCGCCCATTCGCCTTCCTTCAAGCCCAGTTCGGCCGCGAGATCGGCAGCCTTGCGGAGATTGTCTTCGGCAACCTCAGCAATCTGCCAGTCCTTCATCTTGGTGGGATCAAGTTTCATGCCCCCTATTATATCAAAAACAAGGGATAGTAGGCACGGGGAGAAATGCAGGGAAGCCGTTCCGCAGACAGACGCAGACGGGCTTCGCTCACGCTCGCCCTCCGTTCCGGCAGCGAAACAGGATGGTGACCGTCCCCGCATGATCGCTGAGACAAGTACGCGACCCCGACTCGGGGTCGCCGTGGGTTTTGGAACACAGAGCCGTTGCTCCGCAACGGTGAGCGGAAAGTGTCCGATGAGTTTTCGCTCCGCCCCACACGGGACCCATCGGCTCGCCGAAGGAAGCTGACGCCCGACGCGAAGCGCCCCTCCAGTCACCCTCGCCTTCGACGCCCGAAGGGCGCTCTGTGTT
>CAMEZU010000020.1 GCA_945947925.1 uncultured Verrucomicrobiota bacterium | reverse complement strand
CTCCTTTAGAACTTTCCTCTCAAGCCGATTTCAAACGTCCGCGGCTCGCCCACGAGGCACTCGTAGTAGTGGCGGGCGGACTCGAAGTATTTCTCACCGAAGAGGTTGCGGATGCCAAGCGTCACCGTCCAGTCCTCGGAGAGCCCGACCTTCGACAGCGGAATCGAGACGTTCACGTCGACAACGTGGCTTTGGTCGAAATAGAGGTTCTCGTCCACGAACGTGCCGCGGAACGTCGCGAAGCTCTTCGAGCGGAAGCGGTACGCGCCGCCGATCACGACGTCCTTCAGGAGGTCGCAGCAGTCGAAGCGGTAGGAGGTGGAGAGCGAGAACGTGTGGTTCGGGTTCCGCCGGAAGACCTCGCTCGCGGCCGTGCAGTCGCGGTAGCGGTTGTAGGCGTACATCGCCATCACGGTCCAGTTCGCGGTGAGATCCCCGGTGAGGGAGAGCTCGACGCCCTGCGACTCGTTCTCGCCCTCGAAGCGGTAGAACGTGTCACTGCCGATGGTCTCCGCCACAGGCGTGTTCTCCTGATCGATGAAGTAGTACGAGGCCGAGAGCCAGAGCTTCTCCCACGGACTCACCCGCACGCCGCCTTCGTACTGGCGCGCGGTCCAGGGATCGGTCGGACGGCTTCCGTCCGCATCGCGGTAGCCGAGCGTCGGCGTGCGGGTCTCGGACAGGTTGGCGAAGAACACAAGCCAATCGAGCGGCTGTACGGTGAGGCCGCCGCGCGGAGAGACCGCCGTCTCGTCGCAGTGCCGGTAGTGCGTGTAGGTCGTCGCCTTCGTCTTGGCGTTCACGGACGCCACCGTCTGCGCATTCTCGCGGAACCAGTCGACACGGACGCCGCCGAGCAACGTCACCCAGCCCCAGCCGACGGAATCCTGCACGGTGAGGCCGTAGCGCGAGACGGGCGCGCCGAAGCCGCTCGTCGACTCGCGGTAGGAGAAGTCGGGCTGGACGACGAGGCTGTTGCGGAAGCCTCCGGGAAGCTCCTCCTTCGTGTAGACCGACCGTGCGTACAGGTTGTAGTTTCGGTTGATGCGGGCGGACTTCGAGAAGGTCGAGGTCATGTACTTCTCGCCCGAGGGCCACTCGCCCGTCCGGTAGAAGTCCTCCGCCTCGGCGGCGTTCATATACGGCTCGCGCGTCTGCTGCTCCCAGTCGGAGAACGTGAAGGCGCCGCCGAGCTTGAGGAGCCAGTCGTCCGTCACCTGCCAGTCCGCGTACGGATTCAGGTACATCGCCTCGTACGTCGTGCGGTCGCCCTTGCGGCAGGAGGACTCGTACCAGCCGTAGCCCGCCGCAGGACGTCCGTGCCAGACCGGGATGCCGATGTAGCTGGGCTGGTCCGTCTTCTGGAACATCGTCTTCAATCCGATCGTCACGCTCTCGGACGGCGCCCAGACGAAGGACGGGGCGAGCGTGTAGGACTGGCGCGGATCGGCCCCCTTCTGGGAGCCGCCGTTCGCGTAGGCCGGGGAGAAGAAGTCGAACGTCCCGATCGCCCGCACCGCGAAGGCATCCTCGATGACGACCTCGTTCGCGTCGACCATCCCGCGCTGGCGCCAGGTGCGACGGCCGACCGAGGTGTTCGCCTGGACCTGCCGCTCCGACTCGCGCAGATGCGCGCCCTTGAGGTAGAGGTTGACGGACCCGCCCGCGCCCGAGTTGTTCTGCTGCGCGCCCGCGCCGCCCGTCAGCGAGCCGACCGGCCCCTTGACGACCTCGACACGCTCCATCAGGAACGGGTCCATGAACAGGCCCGCGCCGCTCCCGATCGGCACCACGCCGTCGAAGGCCGGCTCGCTGCCGCCCATGCCGCGGATCGAGAACGTGCCGGGCTGGCGGATGAGAAGCGACTTGCCCCCCGTCTCGATGCCCGGAACGTAGCGCAGGAGGTCGTGGAGGTCCGTCGGATTGTGCTCGCGGATGAAGTCCTCCGTCAGCGTGTCCACGACGGTCGGCAGCTTCTCGGGCGGCAGGTCGGTCAGCGTCCCTCCGCTGACGGTCTCGGGACGGTACTTCGAGAGCGGCGTGCCCTCGACGAGAACGGAATCGAGCTCGACGACGCGGTTCGTCGCCGCGGGTTCGGCCAGGGCGGCGCCACCGGTCGCCAGGAGCAGGGTTATAAGCGAATGACGGTTCATATCACCCCTTCTAACGCCAGCGGAACGGACGCGGTTCAGCGGAAAATCAGTACGGACGCATCCGCACGAAGCACAGCGTCGCGCCCGCCACCGGCAGGGTCGCCGCCAGGGTGTGCGCCATCGTCTCCTGCATGCCGAGCTTCCGCACGAGGCCCGTCGCCAGCAGGACGTAGACCGCGAACAGGAGGAAATAGATGCACATCAGGCGAAGCGTCAGGCCGAGCGTCCGCATGCAGAAGAAGGCCCCGAGCGCCAGGAACGTCACGATCGGCACGAAGGCCGCGAGGACCGGCGGCACATAACCCGTCTTCGCCAGGACCATGCAGGCGATCGTCAGGCCGTAATACGCGAAGAACATCCCGAGCGCGCCCAGCACGCCGGAGAAGACCGACTGACGGCCGGACGAGATGCCGGCGGGAATCGTCAGCAGGGTGATGACGATGCAGGCGAGAGGCGACAGGAGCTGCGCCCAGGCGTCATACGCATAGCCGTCGCGCGAGCTCTCCTCCAGGTTCTCGCTCATCTTCAGGAAGCGCAGCTTACCGAGCGACGACGCGTACTGGGGTCCGTTCGACTGCATCTCGATGTCCTCGGGACGCTCGGTCAGCTCGGGGAAGCACCGCAGCTTCAGTCCGTCCGTCCCCTCCGCCGACACCAGGCTCTGGATGCCGCCCGTCAGTTCGTCGGGCACCTTGCGCGTCACCTCCGAGACAGACAGCCACCACTCGCCGTCCAGGAATTCCGCGCGGTCCGCCCGGATCGTCCGGTCGCCGATCTCGATGCGGACGTCCTCCAGGTGGCGGCAGTTCGCGTCATGGTCGCCCTGGACCGTCCAGGAGTGGTCGCTCTTCGTGTCCTTGTAGACGGGAGATCCCTGGCGCATCGCGTCCGCTTGGTCGAAGCGCGAGGTCCTGAGGCGCTTCGCCCAGAGCGCGTGCTCCGGCATGTAGCTCTCGTTCACCCACCAGACGAGACCCGCCATCAGCACCGCTCCGACCATCAGGGGCCTCACGATCGTCATCAGGCTGATGCCGCTCGCGCGCATCGCCGTGATCTCCGAATGGCGGCAGAAGTTCCACATCGTGTACAGCGTCGCCAGCATGAGCGTCGCCGGCGCCAGGTACTGGAAGTACGGCGACAGGTACGCCGCAAAATAGGCGACGACCGTGCCGAACGGCAACTTGGCTTCGGCGATGCGGGAGAAGGAGCCGAACAGCTCGAACAGCACGTAGATGCCGACAAAGCCGATCAGGCTGTAGCAGAGCGGAACGAGAAACTCACGCAGGACGTAACGGAACAGAATGCGCATGGATTGGTTATTATATCACACTTCCAGGGCACCCGTCAGGTCCCGGACAGCAGCGAAGCCGTGGCGCCCGCAGTAGTCGGCGAGACCGTCATAGACCTCGGAGACGACGTTCGGATTCGTGAAGGTCGCCGTTCCGACCGCAACCGCCGTCGCGCCCGCCAGGAAGAACTCGATCGCGTCCTTCGCCTCGTAGATGCCGCCCATCGCGAGGATGGGAAGCTTCGTCGCGTTGTGCGCGTCGTAGACGAGCTTGACGGCCGCGGGATGGATGCCGCGACCGGAGAGTCCGCCCGTCTTGTTCGCGATCAGGGGCCTGCGCTTCTCGATGTCGATCACCATCGCGGGAATCGTGTTGATCATCGAGAGCGCGTCCGCCCCCGCGTCCTCGCACGCCTTCACGTAGGGGACGATCGACGGCACGTTCGGCGCGAGCTTCACAATGAGCGGCAGCGTCGTCGCCCGGCGCACGGCCGAGACGACCTCCGCGAGCACCTTTGGATCCTGTCCGAAGGTGTGTCCGCCCGCCTTCACGTTCGGACAGCTGACGTTCATCTCGATCGCACCGACGGACGGATGATGCGCGTCCGTCAGACGGCGCGCGACCTCGGCGTACGCATCGACCGAACCGCCCCAGATGTTCACGATCATCGGCACCTTGACGTTGTCGGCATACCACGGGACGGTGACGTCCAGGAAATGCTCGACCCCCGTCCCCTGCAGGCCGATCGCGTTGACGAGTCCGCCATAGACCTCGGCGTGGCGCGGCATCGGGTTCCCGGGCCAGGGTTCGACGCGGATGCCCTTCGCGGTCACCGCCCCGAGCTTCGCATAGTCCACGGCCCCGATGTACTCCGTCCCGTACCCGAACGTGCCGCTCGCCGTCGTAATCGGCGTCGCCATCTCCAGGCCGCCGAGGTTCACCTTCATGTCGATCATTTCGCGTCCTCCACTTTCACTTCCGCACTATTCCGGTCGATGACGACCTTCGTGTTGCCGTTGACGATCCTGTTGTTCCTCAAGACGACGTTCGACGCGCTGCCGCCGAAAAGGCGAAGGCCGCGGACAGCAGGACCGAAAGTGTCTTCGCCCGCATCACCACACGAGGTCCTCGGCGCGGAAGATCGGGCCCTCAATGCAACAGCGCGAATTGCCGCGCACCGTCTTCTGGATGCAGGCGTAGCACGCGCCCACGCCGCAGATCATGTGTCGGTCCATCGAGATCCAGCCCTTCGAGCCGGACCCGGTCGCGCGGAGCGCGACGGCCTTGAGCATCGGGTCGGGACCGCAGGCGAAGAGTTCGAAGGCCTTGCCCTCGCCCTTCAGGCGGATCATCTCGTCGTCGAGCGGATCGGTGACGAGTCCCTGCACGCCCGCTGATCCGTCGTTCGTCGCGGTGAAGACCTCGACGCCGAGTTCGGCAAAACGGTCCAGCGCCAGGAGGTCCGCCTTGGTGCGCCCGCCCACGAAAAGCTTCGGCTCCGCGCCGGACGCCTTCAGCATCCGCGCGAGGAAGTAGAGCGGCGCGACGCCGAAGCCGCCGCCCACCAGGAGCGGCGCGCCCGCGCAAGTTGTCGGAAAGCCGTGGCCGAGCGGACCCATCACGTTCACGGCATCGCCGGGTTTCACCGCGTTGAGCGCAAGCGTCCCGCGTCCGACCGTCTTGTAAAGGAGCTCGAGCCTGCCGCTCGCAGCATCGGCGTTGAAGATGGAGAAGGGACGCCGCAACGCGCTCGGCTCGAGCGCCGGCACCTTCACGTGCACGAACTGCCCGGGCTGCGCCTCGGCGCAGATCGCCGGCGCCGCCAGCGCGAGAGAGCGGTAGCCCGCCCCGATGTCCTCATGTTCCAGAACCTTGCACGTTTCATCCACCATATCGCTTCTCCACTCTTTGTAACGGTCAGATCCTCTTCAAGACCGACTTCAGGCTGTTCCACATGTCCTGCTTGATCTTCTTCAGCGCCGGTGTGACCGTCCCGAACCGCAGGATGTACTCCGGCGTGTAGGTGACCAGCACGTCGCGCCCCTTCTCATCCGTGAACCACTGCCCGGGCGACACGTTCCGTCCCGGGAACCATTTCCTGAGCGCCAGGCCGCCCAGCACGATGCAGACCTTCGCCGCGGGTATCGGCGGCGCGACGACAATCGGCGCCGTCTCGGCCGTCTTCCCCAGCGCGACGATGATCTTTGCCATCATCTCGTTGCCCTTCGCCGACAGCGGCTTGTCATGCAGGAAGACGAAGTCGAGGGGTGAAAGGTTGGAGGGTTGGTGGGTTGGTGGGTTGGTGGGTCGGAGGGGAGGTGGGGTGGTGGGGCGGAGGGGGGGTGGGGTGGTCCGCTGAGGGGCGGCCGCAGGCGGCGGCACGGAGCGGGGCTCGCTAGAACCACTAGAACTTCTAGGTTCGCTAGAATCGCTAGAGCCACCAGGCGGCGCCAGCGGCGCCAGCAGCGCGCGGTCGATCTCGACAGACCGAACGCCGAGCTCGCGCTCCAGCGCCAGCTCGGCCTCCAGTCCGTCAAGAATGTAGTCTAACGCGGTCACGTGATCTCCACACCGACATCTCAGACCTTCACCTCAAGTCAAGGCCTCAGGCCTTGGGCTTGTTGTAGCCGTACGGATTCTTCTCCTGCCAGCGCCAGGCGTCCTCGCACATCTCGTCGATGCCGCGCTCGGCCTTCCAGCCGAGTTCCTTGAGCGCCAGGGCGGGATCGGCCCAGCACTCGGCGATGTCGCCGGGGCGGCGCGGGCAGATCTTGTAGGCGACGGTGCGGCCGGAGGCCTTCTCGAACGCCTTGACGATCTGGAGGACGGAGTAGCCGTTGCCGGTGCCGAGGTTGTAGACCTTGAGGCCGAGGTCCGGCGTCTTCTCGAGCTTCTCGATCGCCTTGAGGTGGCCGATCGCGAGGTCGACGACGTGGATGTAGTCGCGCACGCCCGTGCCGTCCGGCGTCGGATAGTCGTTGCCGAAGACGGAGAGCTCGGGACGGCGGCCGATCGCGACCTGCGCGACGAACGGCAGGAGGTTGTTCGGGATGCCGGCGGGATCCTCGCCGATGAGGCCCGACTTGTGCGCGCCGATCGGGTTGAAGTACCGGAGGAGAATGACGTTCCAGGCGGGATCGGCCTTCTGGACGTCCTTGAAGACCTGCTCCATCATGAGCTTCGTCCAGCCGTAGGCGTTGGTGCAGCCCGGGGTCGGGAAGTCCTCGCGGATCGGCACGGACTTGGGATCGCCGTAGACGGTCGCGGAGCTGGAGAACACGATGTTCTTGCAGTTGTGGTCCGCAAGGGCCTTGAGGAGCGTGAAGGTGCCGCCGAGGTTGTTGTTGTAGTACTTGAGCGGGATCTTCGTCGATTCGCCGACGGCCTTGAGCGCGGCGAAGTGAATCGTGGCGCCGAACGGAGCCTCCTTGTCGAGCATCGCATTGAGCTTCTTCTCGTCGCGAATGTCGAGCTTGTAGAAGGTGACGTCCTTGCCGGTGATCTTCTTCACGCGGGCGAGCGACTTCTTCGAGCTGTTGCAGAGATTGTCGACGACAACGACCTCATGGCCGGCATTGAGCAATTCGACGACAGTATGGCTGCCGATGAACCCGGCGCCTCCGGTGACAAGAATTTTCATTCCCCTTGTATCCTTTCGTTGTCCACCATTATACCAAAATGCGGCGCATCCGTCGCACGCGGTTCACGTGACGCTCGAATTCCCCGCCGTTGAGAAAGTCCGCGAGAAAGAACTGCTCGAAGATCGGGACGGTGCAGGAGTAGAAGCCGACGCGCTCGGCATAGCGCCCCAGGAGTTCCTTCGGCAGCACCATATAGCCGACGCGGAGGGACGGCGCGATCGTCTTCGAGAACGTGTTGAGGTAGATGACGCGCCGTCCGCCGTCCAGCGCGAAAAGCGACTCGAGCCCCGCCCGCCGGGGCGAGAACTCCGATTCGAAGTCGTCCTCGACCAGCACGGCGTCGTGCGCGCGCGCCCATCTCACGTAGGCATGCCGCTTCGTCGCGTCGGCCGTGACGCCCGTCGGAAAGCTCCGGTACGGCGTCACGTGAAGGACCCCGCCCTTCAGCTTCCTCAGTTCGCCGTCGAGAATGCCGTGCTCCCCCAGCCGAAGCGACCTGAGCGTCACGCCGTGCGCGGCATAGACTTCGCGGATCTTGGCGTAGGACGGAGCCTCGATGCCGACCGTCTCGTCACGGAACATCTGCGCGAGGAGTCCGTACAGGTATTCCGCGCCGGACCCGATCACGACCTGCGACGCCTTCACCGACATCCCCTTCGCCCGCTTCAGGTACGCGACGATCGCCTCGCGCAGCTCGCCCGTGCCCATGTTCGGCGACTTGATCAGCAGCTTCTCCCCGTACCGCGTCACGACGCCGCGCAAGGTCCGCGCGAAGACGGAGAACGAAAACGCCGTCGGCACCCGGTGGTTGTCGGCCTTCATCCGCACGGCGACCGGCTCGGCATGCCGCGCCCGCACCGATGTCCCCGCCCCCTGGTACGACGCAAAGAATCCGCTCCGCTCCCGCGCCTCGGCGTAGCCCTCGTCGCAGAGAAGCCGGTAAGCGTGCTCGACCGTCACGAGGCTCGTCCCCGTCTCGCACGCCACGGACCGCTTCGACGGCAGCCGCGCCCCGAAGGCGTATCCGCCGGACACGATGGCGTCGCGCAGCTTCGCATAGACCTTGAGGTAGCGTTTCATCTTTTCTCCCCTCCATTCTTTCTGGTCTTATTATTTTCTTTCGATCTGGTCATTTCATAAGACCAGCGCAAATTGTATCATATCCCGCGTTCACACGAAAGGACTCATTGCTATGGATAACCGCTACGAACTGAACAAGAACCTCGCCCAGATGCTCAAGGGCGGCGTCATCATGGACGTCACCACCCCCGAACAGGCCAGGATCGCCGAAGCCGCCGGCGCCTGCGCCGTCATGGCGCTCGAGCGCATTCCCGCCGACATCCGCGCCGCGGGCGGCGTCGCCCGCATGAGCGATCCGAAGATGATCAAGGGCATCCAGGCCGCGGTGTCCATCCCCGTGATGGCCAAGTGCCGCATCGGACATTTCGCCGAGGCGCAGGTCCTTGAGGCGATCGAGATCGACTACATCGACGAGAGCGAGGTGCTCTCGCCCGCGGACGACCGCCTGCACATCGACAAGACCCGCTTCAAGGTGCCGTTCGTCTGCGGCGCAAAGGATCTCGGCGAGGCCCTCCGCCGCATTTCCGAAGGCGCGGCGATGATCCGCACCAAGGGCGAACCCGGCACGGGCGACGTCGTCCAGGCCGTCCGCCACATGCGGATGATGCAGTCCGAGATCCGCCGCATCGCCTCGCTCGGCGCGGACGAACTCTACGAGGCCGCGAAGGATCTCCGCGTTCCGATCGACCTCGTCCGCTACGTCCACGACAACCGGAAGCTCCCCGTCGTCAACTTCGCCGCGGGCGGCGTCGCCACCCCGGCGGATGCCGCGCTCATGATGCAGCTCGGCGCCGAGGGCGTCTTCGTCGGCTCCGGCATCTTCAAGAGCGGCAATCCCGCGAAGCGCGCCGCCGCAATCGTCAAGGCCGTTACCAACTTCAACGACCCTCAGGTCGTCGCGGAGGTCTCCGAAGACCTTGGCGAGGCGATGGTCGGCATCAACGAAAGCGAAATCCAGGTCCTGATGGCCGAGCGGGGGAAGTGATGCGCATCGGCGTCCTTGCCCTTCAGGGGGCCTTCATCGAACACGAACGGCGGATTGCCGAACTCGGCGCCGCGCCGTTCGAGATCCGCGAGCGGCGCGACCTTGACGCACCGTTCGACGGACTCATCCTCCCGGGCGGCGAATCGACGGTGCAGGGGAAGCTCCTGCGCGAGCTCGGACTCTTCGCGCCGCTCAAGCGGAAAATCGCCGGCGGACTCCCGACGCTCGGCACGTGCGCGGGACTCATCCTGCTCGCCAGGGCGATCAAAGACGACCCAACCGTCCACTTCGGCCTCCTCGACGTCACGGTCGAGCGAAACGCCTACGGACGCCAGCTCGGGAGCTTTCACGCCGAGGCGCCGCTGACGGACGGGCCGTCCGTTCCGCTCACGTTCATCCGCGCCCCGAGAATCGTGTCGGCCGGTCCTTCCGTCGAACCGCTCGTCACGCTGGACGGCACGCCTGTCGCCGTCCGTCAGGGCCATCTCTTCGCCGCTGCCTTCCATCCGGAAATCGACGCAAACCCGTCCTTTCACCGCCTCTTCCTCGCCGCCGTCAGCACCCGCCCCGTCGGGGAGGCGTCCTCGCCTCCCCCAATCTGAAATCCCCCGCGTCCCTATCCGTTGCGTCGGCTAAAGTGCAGCGGATCGCCGCGGTCGGACCAGTTGACCTCCTCGCCGATCGACCGGATGCGGCGCTCGAGGACGTCGCCGACGAGGTCGGCGCTTTCGTCCTGGCAGGGCTTGTCGGAATAGAGCTTGTAGTCGCCGCGGCATTTCGCCGGCGTCACGTTCGGCATCATGACGTTCGCGCCCACCAGGAGACCCTTCTCGCGCCCCTGCGGATCGAGTGCCTCGAGCGCGGTCGTTGCGGCGATGTTGACGTCCTTGAGCGCAAGGCGCGCGACGGCGATCATGCGGCAGCCGAGCTCGACCTGGCGGCGTTTCCAGTCCGGCGTCATCGCAAGTCCCTCGCCGAGCGGCGTGTCGGGGTGCGGGATGAAAGGCCCCATCCCGATCATGTCGAGGTCTTCCTGCGCGAAGAACGCGATGTCGCCGGCGAGGTCCTCGAGGGTCTGCCCGGGGACGCCGATCATCACGCCGCTTCCGGTGATGTAGCCGAGGCGCTTCAGCGTCCGCAGGCAGTCGACGCGCGCCTGCCAGGAATGGCTCGCGGGGTGGAGCTTCGCATAGAGCTCGGGATTGGACGACTCGATGCGCAGGAGATAGCGGTGCGCGCCCGCCGCACGCCAGCGGCGGTACGTCTCCTCGGACTGTTCGCCGAGACAGAGCGTGACGCCGAGGGCGTCCCCGAATTCCGCGTGAAGGCGGCTCACGACGCGCTCGACGAACGCCGTGTTCGCCTCGCTCGCGACTTCGCCGGACTGGAGGACAACGCTCCCGTACCGCGCCCGTTCCGCCTGGCGCGCGGCGGCGACGATCTCGTCCTCGCTCAGCCGGTAGCGCGCGACCTTCGCGTTGCCGGCGCGGATGCCGCAGTAGTAGCAGTTCTTGCCGCAGACGTTGGAGAACTCGATGAGGCCGCGGAGCGAAACGCGCTTGCCGACGCGCGTGCACTTCTCGGCATAGGCCGCGGCGAAGAGGTCGTCGGGACGGTCCGTCCTGAGAAGCGCGAGGATCTCGTCCGTCGTCATGCGAGGGACCTCGTGACGGCATAGCCGGCGTTCTTCGCGAGCTGGCGGTCGTCCGCGTAGTCGCTGCCGGGCGTGGTGAGGAGAGGACCCTGGATGCCGGCGTTCATCCCGACGTAGACGCAGCGCGCGGCCTCCTCGTCCGTTAGGTCGCGGCGTCCGCCCGCAAAGCGGAGCGGCGTCTTCGGATTGATGAGGCGCAGGATCGCGACCGCGTCGAGTATGCGGCCGATCGGGAGCCGGGGACTGTCCCCGAGCGGCGTTCCGGGAATCGCGTGAAGGATGTTGACCGGGATGGAATCGGGACCGATCTCCTTGAGGGCGAAGCCGAACTCGACGAGCTCCTCGTCCGTCTCGCCCATCCCGATGATGCCGCCCGAACAGACCTCGAAGCCGAGTTCGCGCGCGGCGCGGATGGTCGCGAGCTTCTCCTCGACCGTATGCGTCGTGCAGAGCGTCTTGAAGCGGCTCGGCGCGGTCTCCATGTTGCAATGAATGCGCCGGAGGCCCGCGTCCCATAGCTTCTTCAGGTCGTCGCGGGAGACGAGGCCGAGACTCGCGCAAAGGGAGAGTCCGCACCCCGCGCGCATCGCCCGCAGGGCCGCGCAGATCTCGTCGACCTGCGCCGGGGACTGTCCCCGTCCCGCAGTGACGATCGCGATGCGCCCGACGCCGTTCGCCTCCGCCTTCTGCGCCTCCGCGACGCAGGTCTCGGTGCCGATCCAGCCGTAGGTCTCGCAGCCGGTGGACCAGTGGGCGGACTGGGCGCACCACTTGCAGTTCTCGCTGCAGCGTCCGCTCCGGGCGTTGATGATGGCGCAGAAATCGAAATGGTCCGGCTTGAAATGCTCAGTGACGGCGTGCGCCGCCTCGTGCAGCGCCTCCTGCTCCCCGCCTTTCAGCAGGGACACGGCCTCCTCCGGCGTGATGTCCCCGCCGGCCTTGATCCGCTCGACAATGTTCTCCAGCATGCTCATGGCCCAATAGTCTACCACAGGCACCTTCCCTTGTCCACGAAACGTCACGCGTCGTCCGAGGAACGGGCGTCGACCCATTTCCAGAAGCGGTACGTCACGTAGCCCCACGCAAAAAAGAGGACGAAGTACAGCGCCTTCGGAAGCCGGTCGCGGTAGGCTTCGCCGGAGAAGTAGTCCTGCCAGTTCGGGATGTCGGTGTAGTAGTACTGTCCGCAGCCGAAGTCGAGTCCGTCGACGAGTCCGAGGTGGCGGACCATCGCGTAGGCGGCGGCCGCCAGGGCGAGGACCATGACGACGGCCGTCAGGATTGCGGCGAATCGCTTCACCGCCTCAGGTGTTGATCGTCGGGACCGGGAAGATCCGCCCCGACAGGAGCAGCCACGCGACGAGGAACGTCAGGACCAGGTTGAAGACCTGTCCGACGATGTAGAGCTGGAACGGCTTCCCGCCCTGGACCTGTCCGCACAGCTCCTTGAAGTTCGTCTCGAGGCCGATCGAGGTGAACGCGAGCGCGAAGGCCCAGTTCTGGAACTCCTTCAGGTGCTTGATGACGGCATTCGTCTGCTCGACACCGACGACGGGCTGCATGACGAAGGAGAAGAAGAGCGAGGCGAAGACGAAGCCGAGAATGAACTTCGGGAACCGATGCCAGATTTCGCTGACGCCGACCTTGCCGCCCGCGGACCTGTCCGCGTCGACGCGCGTCGTGAAGAAAATCGCGATGGCGAGAGCGACGAAGCCGATGAGGATGTTCTGAATCATCTTCACGAGCGCGGCGACCTGTCCTCCGATGTCGCCGAGGGCCTGTCCCGCCAGCACGACCGCGCCGGTCGAGTCCACGGTGCCGCCGATCCACGCGCCGCCGATCATCGGTTCGATCAAGACGGCCTTGATGAAGAACGGCAGGCCCACCATCATGAGAACGGTGAAGATGAGCGAGGTGCCGACGGCGAACGCGAGGTCCGTCTTCTTCGCCTTGGCGGCGGCTGCGGCCGCGATGGCCGCCGAGGTTCCGCAGACCGAGGTCGCGGCGGCGACGGTGATGACGAGCGGCTTGTTCTTGATCTTCAGCACCTTGACGCCGAACCACCACATGAAGACGATGACGATCGGGGTGACGCCCCAGGCGATGCCGAGACCGTAGAGGCCGAACTTCTGGATGTTCGAGAACAGCACCTGCGCGCCGAGGAGGATGAGTCCCGTCTTGATGTAGAACTCGGTCCGAAGCGCCGGCTTGAGCCAGCCGGGCGTCTTCACCGTGTTGCTGACGGCAAGGCCGAGGATCAGCGCCCAGAAGGCGTACTCGAGATAGCGGTTGAAGGTCACCTGGGCGGAGAGGAGACGGACGGCGCACGTCAGGAGGAAGAGCCCCGCGAAGGCCACGAAGAAGCGTCCCGCCTTCCGTCCCTCCAGCCGGTTGCCGGCCGTGAAGAGCGCGGCGAAGGCGGCGAAGGTCAGCGCCAGCTTGAGGCCGAACGCCTTCGTGAAGACGGCGAGGAACGGCTTGCCCTCGCCCCAGGCGGCGAACTTCGCTCCGGAGAAGTCGTACAGGCCGGACAAGACGCCGACCGCCGCCACCGCAATGACCAGGAACGCTCCCCAGATCGAAAGCCAGTCCTCCTTCTTCCAGAGATCGCTGAGCTTGAATTTCTCCGCCTTGACCTGTTCGTTCTCCTCGTTCGCCGTCATCCGTGCCGTCCTTTCTTTTAGAAACCCGATTATACCGAAACGGCACGGATTCGTCCACCCCCGGATTCCGATGCCATTGTCCATTCGGGTCAGGTGTCCGCAAGGTGCGCCGCCGGGGAAAAGAGAAGCCGCAGCTCACGGCTGCGGCTTCTCCTTTCACCTTGCGGCGTGCGCGACTCAGGCGCCGAGCTGCATGCGGCAGAAGCGGCGGATCTTGAGCGGCATCAGGCCGTTGTCCTTCGCGACCTTCTCGAGATACTTCTCGACGGTCAGCTCGCCGTCCGCGACGTAGTCCTGCTTCGTGAGGCACACCTGGGTGCAGTACTTCGCGGCCATGCCCTTCTTGATGCCGACGAGCGCCTGCTCCGGCGGAAGCTTGCCCTTCTGCTCCTTGAGCGCGTTGAGCTTGATCTCGAGCTCGGCGTCGATCTCGGCCTGGGGGACGTCCTCCGGGTTGATGTACTTCGGCGCGTTCGCGGCGATCTGCAGGCAGATCATGTGAGCCGCCTCGGCCACCGCCGGGTTCGCCGCGCACTTCTCGCAGCCGGTCTCGAGGTCCACGAGGACGCCGATCTTGCCGCCCATGTGGATGTAGCCGGAAATGACGCCGTTGCCCTCGAGCGCATAACGCTCGCTGCGGCGGATCTTCACGTTCTCGCCCGTCTTGGTGAGGAGCATCTTGAAGTCGTCGTTGAGCGTCGCCTCGATGTCCTTGCCCTCGAGCGCGACCGCGGCCGCGTCGTTGACGAACTTGACAAAGGCCTCGGTCTTCGCGACGAAGTCGGTCTCGCAGTTGACCTCGGCGAGCGCCATGGTCTTCTTGTCGGCGGACTCGGCCAGCGCGACGATGCCCTGCTTGGACTCCTTGTCGACGCGCTTGGCGGCGACGGCGAGACCCTTCTCGCGGAGATACTTGACGGCCTCGTCCATGTTGCCGTTGCAGGCGTTGAGAGCTTCCTTGCAAGCGCCCATGCCGGCGGCGGTCGCCTCGCGGAGCTGCTTGATCATGTCAATCGTAATAGCCATAGTAAATATGAGGTATGAATGGTGAAGGATGAAGGGTGGAATGTGATGATTCTGAATGGAGAGCGATGACAGGCGGACGAATCCGCCCCTCATCACTCATCCTTCATCGTTCATCACTCGGCGGCGGGAGCCGCCGCAGCGACGGCGGCCTCGGCCTCGACGACGGCAGCCTGGCGCTTCGCTTCGAGGTCGGCCTTGGCCTTCGCCTCGGCGGCTTCCTTGGCGGCGCGGGCGGCGGCCTTCACGTTGACGGCGACGGTGGCCTTCTTGGCGGCGCCGGCGGCCGGCTTCTTCGCGGCGGACTTCGCCTTGCGCTCGGCGCGGGCGGCCTTCTCGGCGTCGTCACGCTCCTTGCGGGCGGCCTCGCGCTTCTTGTTCTCCTCGGCAGCCTTGGCGCTGTACTCGTCAGCGGCGGTCTTGACGACCTTGGTGAGACCGTTGAGGATGAGCTCGACGCCGCGGACGGAATCGTCGTTGCCCGGGATGACGTAGTCGATCGGCTCCGGATCGGCGTTCGTGTCGACGATCGCGACGACCGGGATGTGGAGACGGACCGCTTCCTTGACGGCGTTGGCCTCGCGGACGACGTCCACGACGACGACGGCGCCGGGCTGCTCGGCCATGTCGGCGATGCCCGTCAGGTTCTTCTCGAGCTTCGCGAGCTCGCGGCGGAGCATCGAGGCCTCCTGCTTGTGCTCGGAGAGCTCGCCGCCGTTGGCCTTCGCCGTGGCCTGGAGCTGGCGCATGCGCTTCACGGACGAACGGATCGTCTTGGCGTTCGTGAGCGTGCCGCCGAGCCAGCGCTCGGTGATGTAGAACTGGCCGACGCTCGTCGCGGCGTCCTTGACCATCTCGGCGACCTGCTTCTTCGTCGCGACGAAGAGGATGTTCTTGCCGGCGAGGACGGTGTCGCGGAGGAACGCGGCGGCCTCGTCGAGGAGCGTCACGGACTGCGTGAGGTCGATGATGTGGATGCCGTTGCGCTTGTCGAAGATGTAGCCCTTCATCTTCGGGTTCCAGCGCTTGGTCTG
>CAMEZU010000019.1 GCA_945947925.1 uncultured Verrucomicrobiota bacterium | reverse complement strand
GCCTCCTCGAGACGGAAGTTACGGAACGCGAGGCCGGAATGCTCGGCCGGCATCATCTGGAACTGGACGGCGACAGAGATGATCTTGCGGATGTTGTTCGGGACGGTTCCGCCGTTGATGCCGATCCACACGGTCTCCCACGTCTCGGGATCGCTGTCGGCGCGATACGCCCAGCCGCCGCGCTTGTGCATCGGAACGCGCCAGCCGCCGAAGGCGAGCTTGCCGTTCTCGTCGCGTCCGTTCAGCTTGAGCTGGGGCGTCGCGTGGTCGTGATAGTTTCCGTCCGCGTCGGGGAGGCGGTTCATCTCGAAGTAGAGGCGGCAGTACTTGCCGGGCTCGACAGGGATGGACTCGGCGAGATCCGCATTGCCGCAGCACCAGCTGCCGGCGGTCTCGTCCAGCGCCACGTTCCACGTCTTCGTCGCTTCGTCATAGCTCGCGTGCACGCCGCGGCCGCCGCCCGTGCGGCCGAACTTCGGGAATGTGACGACCTTCGGATCCGGCTTCTGCACGGTGATCGCCGCGACTATCGCGCCCGGCTTGCCCGGCGCGATGTCGATCGAGGCGATCTTCTTCTCAGGCTTCGGATTCGGCCACTGGCGGATCAGGTACTTGTGCCCTTCGCCGTCCTTCCAGACGACGACCTCCTGTCCGCTCTTCGCGTCGACCTTGACGGACGTCTTGTCGTCGTACACGACGCGGTACTTCGGCGCGGCCGTGTGGGCGAAGTAGACGTACGCCGCGCGGCTGTCGACTGCTATGCCCTTGACGGGCTTGTCGACCTTGATCACGTCCTTGAACTGGTTCTGGTCGAAGCGGACGAAGTCGAAGCGCATTCCACGCCAGTCGGTGACGCCCCACGGAATCTTGAAGCCGGGGTTCTGGATGTTGGCGAATTCGTTGAGGCGCACGAACACCATGCGGTTTGGGTCGACGTCAAACACCGGCATCCGCGCGGCGCGCTCGGCTTTCTCGCGCTCGATCTCGGCCTTCCCAAAGGCCAGCGCCTGCTCGGCGGTCAATCCGACGTCCCACACCACGTCCTTCGTGCGCGGATACTTTGCGAGCACGTCCGCCGTGTCGCCGTAGACGTAGAAGTGCGAGCCGCCTTTCAGGACGAGCGTGTAGTAGCCGTTGGCGTCGGGCCTTAGCGGCTGGCGGTGCGTGACGAGGTTGCGGACACGCGGATCGGCGCCTTCGACAGCCTCCGTCCCGGGACGGGTAGAGAGGCGCACCAGCACCGGCTTCTTCGCGCCCGCGAGCGGCGCGGGCTTGAAGCGGACGACCGGCAGCGTCGGCGCGCGCGAGGTGACCATGTACGCGTCGAGCCTGCCGCGGCGCGCCGGCGTCACCTCGATCGAGTTCGCGGGCGTTCCGTCGTCCTTGATCGCGTCCAGCATCTCGCAGCAGGGTTTCACGCCCTTCTTCGCCGCGGCGGCAAGCACCTGCGAGACCATGTCGGCCGTCGGGACCTTCTCCTTGAACTCGACGAGCGAACCTCCCTTCGCCGCCCATTCGTCGATGCGCCTGCGCGTCGTCGGATCCATCTTGCTCACGCCGGCGAACGTCAGGACGTCGTAGCGGGAGAGGCGGTCGGTCTCGTTGATTTGCGGCTCGAAGATCACGTCGACCGGAAGGTGCGCGTAGTCGAGCGCCTGCACGAGCGCATCGAAGAGGCGGTGGTTGCCGCCGCCGCACGCGAAGGCCTCGCGCTCGTTCGTCTGGGAGAACAGCACCGCGACCTTGCGCGGAATGCCGCGGTCGCGGGGCGTGAAGAACTCGTTGACGTCCTGTATCTCGCGCTTCGCGATGCGGATGCCGAGGAGCTGGTCGGTTGCGACCTTGTAGGGGCAGAGGAAGTTGTAGGCGCTGACCTTGCCGACCTTCTTGAGCGACTCCTCGGGCCACATCCGCCAGAACTTCGTTCCCTTCCACTTGCCCTCCTTCTCCTCGACCTCATGCACGGCCCGCCAGTCGCTCGGACGGCGCGACCACTTGAACATGTAGCTCACGTTATAGCCGCGCTGGTACTGGTCAAGGAAGCTCTGACGGATCGAGTTCGTGGAACAGCCGACGTACATCTCGGAATCGACGATCGGCTTGCCGTCCGCAAGCGCGCGGAGAAGATGCGCCTCGACCGCGCCGCCGTGTCCGCCCGTCGGCGCGCAGACGACTTTGAGGTGGCGGTTCGCCTCGTAGAGGTCGATGCCGCGCGTGCGCATCGTGGTCGGCTGGAAGCACGCGAGCGCGTCGGGGTCGACCTTGCGGAGCGCCTCCTGTCCCTCCTTCAGAAGCGACGAGAACTTCTCCTCGACGAACTTGATGCGCTCTGCGCCCTTGAGGTTCTCCGGGGCCCGCCCCTCCTCGGAGCAGGCTGGCTCGTTGAAGAGCTCGTAGCACCAGGGCTTCCACCCCATCGCGATCGTGTCCTTCGCGCCTTCGGTCCACATCGTCTTCCAGACGTCGCGCCCTTCCTCGGTGACGATCGAATAGGGCATGAAGTGATCGCCGGGGAGCGACTTCATCTTCTCGTTCTTGATCCACAGCGCGCCGTGGCTCCAGCAGGACGCCGTGAAGTCGACGTAAAGCGGCAGTCCGCTCGCGATCGCACCGGCGTACTTCTTGTCGTCGCGCCGACGGACCTTCTGGTCGGGATTGAACTTGTGGAACCAGTCCATCGGCGCCTCGTAGCCGATGCCGTCGAGTCCGAGCCGCTGGAGGTCGTCGTAGCCGGGCATCGCCTGGTAGAGCCACTTAAGCTCGTCGACATAGCCGGGCGTATCCTCGTTGCACTCGAGTTCGGTCGAGCCGTACCAGATGGTCGCGGGGAAATAATGCGGCTGGCCGTTGACGAGGAGATGACCCTCCTTCGCCACGGTGAGCTTCGCCGCCTTCGGATAGAGCTCGGACTGCGGGATCGCCCCGAAAGGCACGAAGGGGTCGAAGCCGAGTCCCTTGGGATCGAGGTATTCGTCCGCAGCCGCGGCAACGGACAAGACGGAGATTGCGAGCGCGAGAGACTGTCGTTTCATGGATGTTCCCTATTTAACGAGCTGGTCATGGTACTTGCCGTCCTTGTATCTGCGGCACGTGCCGAGCGGAAGCCCCGCGCCGTTCACGACGTTCCATCCGCAGTCGAGGTCGAACCAGGCGTAGCGGAACGCAAAGGCCTCCTTGACTTCGGGGCAGGTGAGCTCGATCGTGTCGCCGACGATCTTCGCCGACGCGAAATGGAGAACCACGCCCTCCTTCTCCTTGCCGTTCTTGTCCTTGCCCTTCTCGACCGGCCCGCCGAGCTCGAAGCCCTTCACGGGCTTGCCGTCACGCGTCTTCAGCCCCTTCGCGTTCCTGAGCTTGATCACGCACTTCGGCCCCTTCCACTCGACGCTCTCGACCTGCGGGCACGAGCCCTGGACTTTCTTTCCGTAGACGTGCTGGAGAGCCCAGTTCGCATAGCGCTCGCCGACCTCCTCCTTGCGAATCGGATGGATGTCGGCCTCGCCGAGGTCGAGGAGCGAGATGGTGTCGCAGTCGGGGAGGAACGTCGCGAGTTCGTTAAGTTGGCGGCGCATGTCGGCGTTCACCGACCACGTCGGGGCGTTCGTCTCGCCGTTCGCCATGCGCTGCGTGGAGTTTGGCTTGGTGTCAAGCTGGTGCGGGCAGATTTCGGTGATGATGACGGGGAGAGTGTCCTTGTAAGTGAACTGCGCGCGCCATCCCTCGACGAGCGTCTTGAAGAACTCGGGGTACTTGCCGTTGCCGAGGTCGGAGCAGCCCTGGTACCAGACCGCGCCCTTGATCGCCATCGGATAGAGCGGATGGACGAGTCCCGCGTCCATGGTCGTCGCGCTGAACATGTTGATCGCGCGCGCGTCGTTCGGCTTGCGGCACTCGGGGTGATTCCAGATGTCCTTCGGCATCTGCTCGCCGATGCATGCCTTGAACTTCATCTCGTGCGACTCTGCGCGCGACGGCCAAAGCGCGATCGAGACCGGCTTGAGCATGCCGCCCGGCCTACCTTCCTTGCTTGCGGCATAGACCTTGTAGCGCACCGCAAGGACGTTCTTGCCGACGCGTCCATGTTCCTTGATGGGGACGCCGTAGCCGTGGTTGGGGTTGCCCGAGCCGCCGAAAGCATGGCCGTTCAGATAGTTCATGTCCTGCCCGTACGACTCACTGTAGCCAATGGACCAGTTCTTCTTGAGGTCTGCTTCCGTAAGCTCGAATGTCGCGCGCATCCAGACCTCGCCGGTGAAGCCCTCGGGGAAAGGATCGCACTGGAAGCCGCGTCCGTCGATCGTAAGCTCCTTCCAGCTCTCGTCCTCGACGAAATCCGGGTCGTGGAGCGACGGCTTGGTGTTGACGAAGTTGGAAGCGGGGTCGAAGCGCTTGTTCCACTCGAAGATCTTCTTCTCGTATACCTCGGGTCCGCCGGCCTTCATGAAGTCGGTCCAGCGGTTGTACCAGAAGCAGGCAACGCCCTTCGCGTGGCCCGTGCCGTGGTCCTTGGCCCACTTCTGGTCGATCCAGCCGTCGATCTTCGTGGCGCCCCAGGAGGCGTTCACGAGGCCGATCGGGACGTCGAGCGCCTGGTTGAGCTTCCAGCCCATCCAGTAGAGCGCCGCGCCGTTCTTGCGCATCGACTCGTACGTCGAGGTCTCCCAGTGGATGCCGATCGCGTCCTCGCGCGGGAACGGCGAGTTCCTGTTGTCGCCGTCGTTCATGAGAAGCGTACGGATGTTGGGGTTGCCCTCCGCCTTCTTGAGGAACTCCTCGCCGCCGATTGGGAGGCGTCCGTAGCCCGCGAACGTGTAGGCCATGTTGGACTGGCCGCAGCCGAACCAGACGTCGCCAAAGAGGATGTTCGTGATTGAAATGGCGGAGCTGGCAGCTCCGCCGCCTACGTATTCCGCAGTGATCGTCGAGGGCCTCTTGTTCGCCTTCTGCGGCGGCAGCTTCACCGTCCAGCGTCCGTTCTCCCCGACCGTCGTCTCACCGACCGCCTTCCCGTTGAGCGACACCTTCACCTTCTTCCCCGGCTCGCCGAAGCCCCACACGGGAGCTTCGACGTCGCGCTGCAGGACAGCGTTGTCGGAGATAACCGACGCGAACTTGAACTCCGCAGCCCCTGCTGCAAGCGAACAGAGCGTCGCAATCGCGGCGGCAAGCACGCCGCCAATCGTTATCGGGCTTTCGAAGATGCTGCGCTTTTTCATTGAATCAACCTTTCATTGGTTTTGTCCGCCAGAGATTGTATCACAACTACACACACCTCATTTCCGTTTTTGTATTTGGGTTTTTACGATTTTATGTTTTGCCCTTTCCTTCTCGGAAAATTTCGGCTATAATCTGCGCGTCATGGAAAAGACGCCCTGCATAAATTCCCAGTGGGTGATCATCGCCGACGGGACAAACATATTCGACTCGGAGTTCCGAGCCGGCGCACTTGAGCTGGCGCACGAGCGCGGTTTCCACAACATCCGCCTGATGCACGACGAATCCATAATGGACAAGTCGTTCCTCTCGCGGAAGATGTTCAAGACGGGATGCGGCGGCATCATCTGCCATCCGGCAGACCTTCCCGCGCTCTGCGTCGCTGCGAAGGCGAACATCCCCGTCATACTGCTCGGCGAATCGGCCGTCTCCGAATGGCGTAAGGCCGCAGGAGGCCCCGTCACGGTCTGCTCTGTGGACAACGAGGGAATCGGGCAGATGGCCGCCGACTATCTCTACGGCCAGCGGCGTTTCAAGAGCTTCGTCTACGCGAACTACGCGCCAGACGCCGAGTGGGACTGGTGGACCGACCGCCGCTTCAGGTCATTCACCGAGACGCTCGCCGAGCACGGGTTCCAGGGCGAGGTGCCGCGCATCCCGGCAACCGCGACGACGCCCGACGAAGACGCCGCGCGCTTTGTCGACGCGCTTAAGGACCTTCCGCGTCCGATAGCGATCTTCGCCTGCAACGACCGCGTGGCGAAGGACGTCGTGGACTACCTCGAACTCGGCGCGATAAGGATGCCGAGCGAAGTGGCGGTGCTCGGAGTGGACGACGAACGCGACATCTGCGAGACGGCGGCGGTGAGCATATCGTCCATAAAGATCGAGCACCGCCGCCTCGGGCGCACTGCGATGACGCTGATGCTCCATATGCTCCAGGGCGGCGAACACCGCGACAAGACGATCCTCTGCCCCGCAGTGCGCGTCATCGAGCGCGAGTCGACAAGACGCCTCGCGCCGACGAATCCGCATGTCACCGCGGCGCTTGACTTCATCCGTGCGACGGACACGAGGAAGCTCTCCGTCGAGAGCGTCGCAAAGGCGTGCAGCACATCGCATTCCTACCTCTCCAAGAACTTCAAGCGCGAAACGGGACTCACGGTGCTGGACGCAATCCACGACAGGATCGTCAAAGACACAATGCGCCTCCTCCGCGAAACCGACATCTCCGTGTCCGAAATAGCCGAACAGATGGGCTTCAGCGCGCCGTCGGGCCTCTGCGCCCTCTTCAAGCGAAAGACCGGCACGGCGATGAAGGACTTCCGCAGGAAGCACACCCTGTAGGGAATCCGGCTCACTCCCAGGAGCCTGAAGGGTCAAGTATGTATTGCGTCACGGCTCGGGCCGACGCTTCATCAGGGTTCCCCAGCCGCTCCACTCGTAATACCAGTTCGGCCCTACGCCCCAGATCTCGTAACCACCGTTCTTCGCATTCTCCTGTTCGATCGCCTTCTTGAGCCAGACGAGATTCTTCTCCGGCGCCTTCACGTCGTACTTGTAATGCGCATACGCACACTCGCGCGGCGCACCCGGTCCGCCGAAGTTCGGACCCGGCCACGGGTTGGGCTTCAGCGAATCCCAGCGTCCCGAGCGATGCTTGGCGCGATAGAACTTCTTGTTCGCAAACGTCGCTTCGCTCTCGACATCGGTGTAGCCTTCAGGCTCGCCCTCGCCGAAGTTGTAGCGGAGGTTCCACTCGAGTCCGCGCAGAATGCGATGACCGAACGCCGCATAGAGATCGTCACCCTGCAGCCAGAACGCCTCGGCAATTGCGACGTACTGGAAGAGTCCCGCCATCACATGCGCCTGGTCGCGGCTCGACTCCTGACACTGTCCGTTCGCATAGATGTAGTAACGGAGCTGCTCGTCGTAACCGTAGTCCTCGACCGTGTTCTCGCGTCCCCGCAAGCGCCGCTCCCGCTGAAACTCCGTCTCGGTCTCCTTCCAGTCGGGAATCGGCGGACCGGACACGAACGGCTCGTCGTCCTCGCGATGCGGCAGTCCGTTCAGATACCGCCACACGCGGTCGTACTTCTTCTCGTCGTTGAGGAAGATCGCAATCGCGAGCGCCCCGCGATAGGCGAAGAGTCCCTGATTGCCGAAGCGGCTCGCATCGCCGTTCTTGAGCTGCGGCCAGAAGACATCGCGCAGCATCTTCGCGAAACGAACCTTGTCCGCCTTCGCCCAGCCGGGATGCGACCGCATCAGCTCGGCTGCCTCGACGAGAAGGTAGATCTTGCCGAAGTCCAAGGGACCCGTCCCCGACGCATCGAGATCGGCGTAGTGCGAATTCGCATTGAGGAACTCGATCGCCTTCACCGCATACCGCTCGTCATCCGTCAGTCGATAAAGGAGCGCGAGATCGTGCGCCCGCCGTCCATCCCGCCCGATCGTGCCGTTGCACTGTTGCGTCGAAAGCTTCGTGCCGCGATCGGTGACGGCGATGTCGGGATGCGACCAACCGGACGCCTTCAGCGCTGCAAACGCACTCGCCCACGGTTCGCGTCCCTCCGCAACTAGCTTCCGCGCCCGATCGATATCCGCCTGCGACACGTCGATACCCGGATGCACAAACGTCCGCGCGTCCACGACGAGTGATAAGAGAACGGAAAGCACAAGAAAGAAAGTCTTCATCTTACCTGACATTCTACCGAAAAACCGATCAAGGCAACATCCCCCATTCAGGGGGATGTCACTTGAGCCGCCTGATGAGTTCGTCGACGACCGCTTTATCGACGGCGAAGGCGGTGCCGTGGCGGATGCCTTTCGGGAAGGAGACCTCGTCACTCACGTCGGTCCAGGTCTTGCCGCGATCCAGACTGCGGACCGCTCCGAAGCGGTGTTTCGTATAGCAGTCGAAGTAGACGTAAAGCGCGTCACCGACGAAAAGCGGCGTCGGACCTTCCACCCAGCTCGGGGAAATCGACGGCGAGACTTCGATCGGAAAACCGGCCGACAGGTCCTTCGTGCGCGTCACGCGGATGTTCTTCTCCGGCGGCGTGTGATTCTCGTTCTTGACGACCATGATCCAGTCCTCCGCCGCCTCATCGCGCACCAGCGCCGCATCGATTGCACTGAACGGCGGATCGAACCAGAGGCGCGTTGGCGAGAATGTCGTGAAGTCCTTTGTTGTCGTCAGGTAGATGCGGTGGTTGAGTCCGTCCTCCTTCTTGTCCATCCCCGCGATCGGCGCATGGCGTCCCGGAATCGTCGTCGCCCAATAGATGTAGAAAAGTCCGTCATCGGGATTGTAAGTGAGCTCCGGCGCCCAGCAATTGCGCGCGGTCGGTTCATGGTCCATCACAGGAATCGCCTTCTGCTCGCTCCAGTCGACGAGGTTCGTTGACGAGGCATAACCGATGATCCGGTCCTTCCAACTCGATGTCCAGACCATATGGAAGGTTCCATCCGGACCCTGACAGATCGACGGATCGCGCAGCAACTTGTCCTGTCCGATTTCCGGCACGAGCAGCGGCTCGTCATGATTGAGCGCCGTCCAAGACTTCCCGTCATATGAATAGGCGAGATGCAACCCCGCTCCCTCGCCCTTCCGGCCCCCGAATCCCTTGTCGCTGAAATACGAGAAGAGATAGGCCTTCTCGTTTTCCGGCGCAATCGTCAGCACCGTCAGCGAGCGCGGCGGCAGCACGAGCGGTTTCCCGGTCTCAAGCGTCAGGTGCGACATCACGGGCTTCACGCGTTCATCGTCCCGCACGTTGACCGCCTCCTTCTCACCTGTCAGCGTCACAACCTCCGCCGCACCGGACAGGTTGAGCGAGACCTCGCGCGGCTCGTCCGCCGCGTTCACGAGCTTGACAATCGTCGCTCCGCCCTTCGTCCCCGCGCAGGCGTAGAGACGGTCACCATTCGCGATCGAGACTGGCAGTTCGACCTCAGGACGATATGTCGCGAAGAGCTGCTGCACATAATAGTTCGGCGTCGCCCAGCTTGTCGTGCCGTCGAACCAGATGAGGTTCGGGGACCACTGGTCGTGTCCCTCACGCGCAAAGAGCGGCGCATAGCTCGCCATCTCGACCACATCGCAGTTGCGCTCGAAACCCGTCATCGCCGCCGCCTCGCAGATCGCGCTCCAGAGCGTGTTCCGGTTGCGACCACCGACCTTGTGATGACAGGCATACTCGCCCGCATACACAGGCGGCTTCGTACGGTCGTACGTATCGTAGCGGTACGCGCTTTTGAGGAACCACTCCGGATTGCGATAGTAGTGCTCGTCGACAAGATCAGCCGTGGCCTTCGTCACGCGTTTCCACGCGTAGTCGAATTCGCGTCCGTCCGGACTCGGACCCGCACTGCCGACCAGCATGATCTCGGGATGCTTCGCACGGATGATCTTCGCAATTGGCTCCGCGCGGTCGAAGAACTCGCCCATCCAGTTCTCGTTGCCGATGCCGACCATTTTGAGATTGAAAGGCGCGGGATGTCCCATCTCGGCGCGCACCTTGCCCCACGTCGTATTCACGTCGCCGTTCGCAAATTCGATGAGTTCGAGGATGACGTTCGCAAAATAGTCCGCATCCTTCACATCACACATCAACGCCGGCTTCTGGTACTGACAGGTGAGTCCCGCCAGGCAAATCGGCAACGGTTCCGCGCCAATCTCCTCGCAGAGACGGAAGTACTCGTAATAGCCGACACCGAATGTCTCCCAATACGGTTTCCCGGGACGCGCCCAGCGGTTCTCAATGCATTCGCGACGCTCCTTCGGACCGACCGTCCGCCGCCAGTCGTACCAGTGCTGGAAGTCTCCTTCCTCGACGATACACCCGCCCGGAAAACGCACGAAGGCGGGCTTCAGGTCGGCGAGTTTGTCGACGAGATCCTTGCGAAGTCCGCCCCTGACGAGATTCGGTCCCGTCGGCTGGAGCGAGACGTTGTCGAACTCCACCGCGCGACGTCCCTTCACGAGCAGCGAGAGCGTGGCGCGATCGCCGTCGGGTTCGAGGAGGATGTCGTAGGAGGGAGTAGAGATTAGGGAGTAGGGTGTAGGGGGTAGGGAAGAACCCGTGAAGTCGAGGGTTTCGTGATGCCAGGGACCGAGGGTGTAGTCGATGCCGTCGCGCACGATCTCGCGCCAATCGTAGGCGAGACGATACGGTTCACCCGGCTTGAGCCACATGCCATCGAGACCGCGATTCTTCACGCCCGCGCGTCCCGTGCCGAAGGATTCGATGCGCAGATGCTTCGCCGTGTTCGGATGCACGGGCGCGCCGTACTGGAACGAAAGCCGCGCCATGCCGCCGTCGCGGAAGTCAGGTTCCCAACCGTCCTCCACGCAGTTCCACGCAACCTCGTCGCGCGGATTGTTCTGATGGTCGGCCTGCTGCCAGTCGAAGCCACCGTTCGCGAGCATCTCGGGATTGAGCCCCCCGTCCGCCGCCCAGTTGATGTCCTCGAAGAAGATGCCCCACAGCGAGGTCGGCACGGCGTGTCCCTTTGCCGGATCCTTCTCCACAGTCACTGTGGTCCGCATCCGGCTCACACCTTCCTTCGTCGGACGGATGAACGGAATCGATCCGTCGGCATTCCGCGTGTACGGCTCGATGCACGCCGAACGACGACAGTCCGCCCCGCCGGGAAGCGTTGCGTTGTGATAGACGAGATACCACTGTCCCTTGAAGAAGACGCTGCCGCCGTGAATCGTTCCCGTCCCCTCGGCGCGATCCATGATCTTCCCGCCGTAGGTCCACGGGCCGCGAATCGACTTTGCCGTCGAATAGGCCCAGTGCTCGGGAAAGTTCGCCGCGTACTCAAGGTAATACGTATCACCGACCTTGTAGATCCACGGCGCCTCTTCGAATCCGCAGACGGGACGCTTGTGACGGCTCGCCGCACCGCCTGTGCGCTTGAAGTCGGGACCGAACGCCGTCTCTCCCGGGAGCTGTCCCGGCACGGGCTGCGGATCCTCCGCCAGTTCGATCATGTTCTCCTTCAGCTTCGCGTACCAGCAGCCGGGCTGCTCCCAGCAGTTGCCCCAGAAGAGCCAGGCGGATCCGTCATCGTCGATGAAGACGCTCGGATCGATCAGTGCGCCGCCCTTCGTGACAAGCGGCTTGCCGATCGGATCGGTCCACGGACCTTCGGGACGATTGGCCGTGGCAACCGCAAGGCAGTCCCTCCCCTTCGCATCCTGCACAGCAACATACCAGTACCACTTGTTTCCGCGCTTGATCGCCTGCGAAGCCCAGGCGTGGTTGCGCTGATTCGCCCACGCGAAGGTGTCGAGTCCCATCACAAGGCCGAGATCCTCCCAGTGAACCATGTCCCGTGTGCGCACCACGCCCCAGTTCCGCATCGTGTAGCCGCGCGCCTGCGGTTCGTCGTGTCCCGTGAACAGATAAAGCCAATCGCCATCCACGACCGGTGCGGGATCGGGCGTGAAGCGCGTCTTCACAATCGGATTCGTCCCATCCATCGCCATCGTCTCGTCTGGCTTCGCCGCCGCCACGGTGAAGTCATCGAACCGCGCCGTTCCCCCCGCGTCCTTCGTCGCCCACGCGAAGAGCGCAAAACGATAACCCGTGAAATGCGGAATCGTATAGGGCAGCGGCATCGCCTCGCCGAGCGCCGTCCAGGTCTTGCCGTCGAGCGAGTAGGAAAAGCTTCCCGTATCCTGCGCCGCCGGGATCTTCCGGTAGTCGGAATTCGGGAACGGCGTAAAGTCACAGACGGCCTTCAGGTGGACGACAGCAGTCTCACCAAGTTCCTCACGAAGGACTTCTCGCGTACGGGTGCCGTTCTTCGGACGCGCCAAACTGCGTTCGTTCGTCGTCAGCGACGGTTGATCAAGAACGATGTCATACCCCTTCTCGGTCCGCTGCAGCGAGAGCGCACCCCAGTGATGTTGGAAAAGCGCAAGCCCCGCCTTGTCACCGATCTTCAGCGCAGCCCCGTCGACCTTCACCATCGCTTCGCTCGTCGGACCGAACGTGCGCTGCGTGAGGACGTTCCGCACGGTGAGGAGATCCGTATCAACGCGCGACGTCGTGAGCTGAAGCGCGCCGTCCGCGAGTTTCCAGTGCGCATTGTCCGGATTATGATTCCACTGCCATTCAAGCTTCAGGTTTCCGGCCGAGAAGTCGTCATCAGCGACGCACGACGGCACGGGTTTTGTCGCACGATAATCGTCCTTTGCCTCCACCATCGGCCAGCCGTCGCGCCAGGCAACCGGCAGCACGAACGGCACGCGCCCGACACCGCCGCGATCGCCGAAGAGGACGGCGACCCACGATCCGTCAGGCTTTTCGATGAAGCTCCCCTGCGCAATGCCCTCATTTTCGAAACAGACCTTCGCCTCTTCGAACGGACCTTCCAGATTCCGCGAACGATGCACATTGACGAGGCGGCAGCGTCCCTTCGGCCAGCAGATGTTGACGAGATAGTACCAACCATCTTTCTCGAAGACCTGCGTGCCCTCGGCGAGTCCGCCCCCGACATTCGCCGAGGCCTTCGCGCAGACGAGCTTCGGTTCGGGTTCGAGTCCCGAGAAATCGTTCTTGATGCGATGAAGATAGACATTGCCTTTGTCAGTGCCAAAGAAGTAAAACCGGCCCTTGGCCTCCGGAGCCTCCGGCGAAGGAGGCTCGATCCAGAGCGAATGGTCGTAGACGAGACGGTCGGTGAAGGCGAAGCGTTCCCAGGGTCCCTCCGGCTTCTTCGCCCGGAAGAGATACGTATGCTTCGCGCGCTGGTTGAAGCTCGACACGTAGAAGCAGCCGTCCGCCTCATTGTAGCGGATCGAGCTCGCCCAGGTACCGAAATTGTAGTCATTCTTCCCGTTCGCGAGATTGTCCTCGTCACGGTTCTCAATCGTATCGTAGCAATACGAGATGATCTTCCAGTCGACAAGATCCTTCGACGCCATCACGGGAATCCCCGGATTGAAATGCATCGTGGTCGACGTGAGGTAATACGTATCCCCCACCCGCAGCGGCGCGACATCAGGAATATCCGCCCAAACCGTCGGCTGAAGCACCGCCGACGCAACGAGCGCGTAAGCGCAAAGGAAACTACCAAGAACAAATCTTTTGATCATACACCTATTCTACCACAACCCACCCCCAAACCAAATCCCCCAAAAAGGCAAAGCCGCAAGATCCAGCTATCGGATCGTGAGGACGAACTCGCCGGGGTATTTAAAATTGGGATCGTAAGTTGTCGGATTCGTCTGGGCGGGATTCGTCTTGAGATATTCGGGCGAGCCAATCATCGTCTGCATGCGGAGATTCCCCGCCGCCGTCGTGAACTGCGAGACGGCGTCCATCTCCGTCCTCTTCCATCAGTACCATGAGATCGCTCGTCAACGCCGTCTCCCCGTCGATCGTCGTCCGATTCGTTCCGGGATAAGTCGTGAGCGCGTACGCCGCCGGATCGATCGTCCCATCAAAACCCGTGAAGGACGTGAAGCGTCCCGCACCGCGCGTCGCCAGTCCGCACACGGCGGTCGCTGCGCTGCTGCGGAACCAGCAGCGTCCCGACGCTGTCTTCAACTGAACATACGTGTCCTCAACCTTGATGAAATACGAAACGCTCTGCTCCTCGCCCAAATGACGCAGCTCGATGCGGCCTTCCACGGACTTCGATCGCGCGATCGCCGGACACCGAAGCGCCATCCAGCGTCCGTCACCCCAGCACCAGCAACCGTACGTCCCGTCCTCGAAGAGCGCGGGAATCAGCGACGCGAGCCCCTCGGGCGGATCCTCCGGCTCGATCTCAGCGTAATCCTCCACCTCCACGGAGAAATCGACGCGCACCGCATCATCAAGCGAGGTGTCCGCGAGAAAACTCTCGGACATCTCCCACGCACCGCCGTAAACGACACCGGCCTCGGTGAGGCCGAACCGATCGTTCGCCGGTTCAAGCGTCAGCACCGAGGCCAGGAGCAGTGTCGCGATCATCGCGGGAAAGAGATTATTTCACAATGACGGCAAGACCCATCGGACGATAAACCGCACCGAGCGAGACCGTGCCGTCCTCGTTCGCAATCTTGACCGCCTTCCACTTGCCCTTCGGCGAAGCCTCCTGTGCGATCAGCGGCAGCGTCTCGAGCGCGGGCACCGTGAGACCGACGTATGTTGTCTTCTTGTCGCTGAGCGCACCCTCGTCGAGGAACGCGAATTTCGCCCCCTCGGCAAACGTCACACCCTTAAGCGTCGACCCCGCCTCGCCCGCGAGCGTCGCGTCCGCGCCGATCACGAGCGGATTCGAAATGATCGTCGCTCCCGTGCGCACCGCGAGCGTACCGCCGTTGAAGCCCTTCTTGAAATCGGCCGAATAGCCCTTCACATCAATCGTGCCGGTGAACGTCGAGAAGTCCGCGTTCTCAAACGTAATCACACGCGCATCGGACGTGATCTTGAGCGTGCCCGCTCCGGTCACAGTTCCGCGAACATAGACATTGCATCCGTACTTACCGTCAACCGCGCCGCGTGAGGCGTTGTTGACCCACTCGCTGACCGTTCCATCCGCCACGATGACGTTGTTGAGGATCTCGTTGTTCGTGCCGTTGGCACCGCCGAAGCCCTTGATCGTACCTCCAGCCATCTTGAGTGTGCCTGTGCCAAGTCCCATCACATTCGGCTTCGTATTGGCCTGCGCATGCAGATCGGAGCGTGCCTGGAGCACAGTACCCGATCCGACAGTGAGCGTACCGGCGAAGTCCTTGAGATAATCGGTATGGTTAATTGTCACCGTGCAGCCCACGAGTCGCAGCTCACCCGTGCCCGTCATCGGATAGGACGGTTCCCACAGGACGTTGCGCACCGCGACTGCGTTGTTGACGATCGGCTGATGCACACTTGTCGTCATCACGACCGTACCCGACTCGAACGTCGTCGTGCCCGAACCCTCGAACTTGAATTCCGCCGTGAGCGTGCCTTCACCCGCCGCGAGACGGAGATCGCCGTCATTGACGAAATCGGTTGTCGTAATCGTGCCCGCGCCGACGAGACGCACCAGACCCTCGTTCGCCGTCGTCACGTGAATCGCCCCGACCGTAAGCTCGCCCTCGAACGGAATGACGAGTTCCGCACCATCCGCAGAGAGTTCGACCTCGTCGCCTTCGGAGAACGTATAGGGATTCCCCGAGACCGCGCCGACCCAGGCGTTCGCGCTCGTCCAGGTCGCGCCTTCAACGCCGGCCCACACGAGCTTTTCCGTTGAAACGACGGCCGTCACCTTGCCGTCCGCACCGACCGAGATCTCGCAGGACGAGTTGGCGCTCACGCCCTTGACCTCGATCGTCGTCCCTTCCGCGACGCCGCCGACCGTCAGGATCTCATGCGTCCCGTTTTCCGCGTGTCCCGTCATGTCGACGATGAGATGCGCCTCGTCGGCGACCGTCACCATGCCCGGAAGCGCCGCACCGAACGGCACGACAAGCGTACCGGCCTCAACCGTCGTATCGCCCATGTAGGCGGGAAGCGCGGTGAGCGTCAGCGTGCCGGGGCCCTTCTTCACGAGGCCACCGACATTCGACGCATCGAGGGATGTCGCGTAGACGAGCTCGCGCTCGTCGCCCGTATC
>CAMEZU010000018.1 GCA_945947925.1 uncultured Verrucomicrobiota bacterium | reverse complement strand
TATACCACGACATAATTCTCATTGGCAAGGGTAAACGTACCATTGAGAATTATGTGAACGCCCCTTGCCGAGGCAGGGATGCCACCCTTATGAACGGAGAGGCCTTTTCCCTCGAATGGGGACGGCTCCCGTACGGGCGAGACGGCCCTGTCCTCATTTCAGGAGGAGGAGGAGCAGGAGGGCGAGGACGAGGAAGAGGATGCCGAGGGCGATTTTCGAGGGGATGACGTTTCGCTTCGACCAGCCGGACATTCGGACGGCGTCCGCGCCGCGCGCCGCCAGCGCGAAGACCGCGACAAGCGGTGCGATGAACGCTAGGTTATAGACGGCCAGCAGCCCGAATGCCCGCCAGGCACCCGGTTCGCGGGCGACAAGCGCCAGGACCGGCACATAGACCTGTCCCGTGCAGAGCGAATCCAGCAGGGTCACCGCAAAGCCGCAGCCGAGGCTGGCGAAGAAGACGGACGGGCCCCGCCAACTCGCCTCGGCGACGGACCTGATCAGCCGCTTCACCCGGTCCGGCAGCTGCAGCGTGATTACCGCGGGGACGCGCGCTCGCCGATAGCGGAACGCGTCCCGAAAGCTCAGGAACGAGAGGATGAGAAGCGCCAGCGACAGGAGACTGAAGACGACGGACCTGGCCAGCCGTCCTTCCGTCACCGTGCGCATCGCCTGCAGGAGACCAAGGCCCATCAGCATATAGGTCAGGAACGACCCGAGACAGAACGCACACCCCGCCGCCAGCTGCGCGCGCCGTCGTTTTCCGCCGGCTGCCAAAATGCCGGCGAGCACGATGACGATCGAAAACGCGCACGGATTGAAGCCGTCCGCCAGTCCCGCCGCCATCACCGTCACCCACGTCCAGCAGGAGCCGGACGCCTCGGGTGTGGCCTCGACTGCCCTCCCCCGCACGACGAGCTGCCGCTCGGGACGGTCGGGATCATTCGTCCGCACGGTCACCGTCTTGAAGATTTCGCCAGGTACCGCCGGCGTCAGCGTCACGCGCAGGACGGTCCGCTCGCCGGGCGCCAGCTCCGTCTCCGCGACGGACGCGGTCGCCCCGCAGCAAGCGGACACGTCCGCAATCGTCAGCGTCTCGTCGCCGCGGTTGACAAGCGTTCCCTCCGCCGTCGCCTCGACTCCGGCCGGCACGCCGTCCAGACGCAGCCCTCCCGCCACCACCGAAAGGCGCGGCGCCGCCGGCGCTACGGACGCCAGCAGGAGAA
This sequence comes from uncultured Verrucomicrobiota bacterium, assembly GCA_945947925.1. GTDB lineage: Bacteria > Verrucomicrobiota > Kiritimatiellia > RFP12 > UBA1067 > UBA1067. Next base: position 14,606 of record CAMEZU010000018.1, on the reverse strand, counting down.
ACGGCAGCAGAAGGCGGGCGGCAATCATTTGACCAGGTCCGTTGCAAAGCGCACGTACGCCGCGTAAATCGCGTCCGCGTCGAACTCCGTCTCCGCCAGGCGACGCGAGCCCGTCCGCGCCTCGGCCAGCTTCGGCGCCAGCGCACGCAAGGACGCCGCCAGGTTCTGCGGATCGCCCCCGCGGTAGGCCGCGCCGGCCCCGTACCGCGCGAGGAGACGTCCGCTCTCCCCGCCCAGCGAACTCACGATGGCCAGGCCGAAGGACGAATAGTCCGCGAACTTGTAGGGAATCCCGACGCAGCTGTCCGGCGCCATCGGCACGATGCCGACGTCACACGTCGACAGGAGCTCCGCCAGCGCCGCTCGCCCCACGTACCCGTGGAACCGCACACGCCCCGGCGCCGCCCTCTCCGCAAGCGCCTCAAGTGCCGGCACTTGCTCCCCTTCGCCCGCAACATCGAGCGTCGCGCTCGGGAGGAGCGCCAGCGCCTCGATGACGGTCGACAGGTCGTAGCTGCGGCCGAGGTTGCCGAGATAGAGAAGCCGCAGCGCGGACGCCGCGGACGCGTCTCCGCCGGCCTTTGGCGCAGGCGGCAGCGCGATGCCGTGGTAGAAGCGGCGGACGGGACCCGAGAAGCCGTAGGAACGCGCCAGGTCCGCATAGCGGTCCGAGACGACGGTGACCGCATCCGCCGACCGGCAGTTCCGTCGCGCGACCGCCCGAAGCGGCGCAAGCGCCCAGCGCGGCGCCACGCGCTCGAACGTGCCGGGCCAGTCGTCCATCACGTCGACGATCACCTTCGTCCCGCAGCGCGCAGCGTACCGGCGCACCGCTCCGCCGACCGCCAGCGGCGGCGTGCTCACGACGATCAGGTCGGGAGCGGCCTCTGCGGCGGCCGCCTTGGTCCAGGCCTTCGCCCAGCGCCAGTGCGCCCAAAGCCGACGGAGGCTCACGTTGCGCGCGTACGGCGGCTCGTGCAGCGTCACCACGCGAAACGGCGGCGGCGGCACGTCCGGCAGAATCCGGCGCGGCGCCTTGTTCGCGTGCGAAAAGTCGGCGGTCCAGTAGGTGACCTCGTGTCCCGCGCGCACGAACGCCTCCGCCATCAGCCAGAAGCGGAGCGGACGGTAGCCTTCGGTCGGCAGGTTGTCAAACGGATTGACGATCCAGACGGTCACGGCTGAATCTCCCGATAGTAGGTCGTGCCGGTCGGACCGGCATCCAGGAAGGCCTTGAACGGGGCGTTCTTGGCGGTTGGCGCATAGTCGATCGCGGGCTCATAGCCGAGCGTATCGCAGACATGACGATAGGCGAAGTGCTCGAGCGTACGACCCATCGCCCGACAGCTCATCACAAAGTCGGTGAGACGGCGCGCAGCGAGGTCCGCGACCACATAGCAGACGACGCCCTGCTCGCCGAACCGGTCGGAGGTCCGGAAGACGAAGACGCGCTTCGTCGGATCGGACAGGAGCGCGGCGAAGTCCCCGCGCGTGCGGCGCAGGGTCGTCGCGTTGAACTGGTTCGTCTTTCCGGCCATCTGCGCGAGGCGGTCGAGGTCCGCCTCGGACGCCGCCGCGGGCGCGACGCGCAGGCGGAGATCGACGAGATAGTCGTCGACGGACGCGTACCGCGCGGCCACCTCGCGACGCGCAGCCTCGGCCCGGTAGCCGTCGGCGCGCAGGCGGTCTTCGGCGGTCTTGCCCATGTCGGAAAAGAAGTATTCCTTCAGACGACGCGCGAGGCTCGGGGACGGCACGCCGTTCCATGGCGCGACCGTGACTTCGGGCAGGTGTGCGGCCATCTGGGCGCGCTCGTGCGGATTGTCGTCGAGGAAGACGACGGAGTCGGCGCCGAGATTGAGCTCGCGGCAGGCCTCGACCAGATTGCCCGCCTTCGGCGCCCAGTTCACCTTCAGTGCGGCGAAGTCGCCGTCGGCAAGCGGCATGTCAGCCCGCATGAACGGGAAGACGGGATCGTTCTTCGAAGCGAGGACGAGGAGAACGCCCTCGGCGCGGAGCGCGAGCAGCGCCCGCTGGAAGTCGACGAACGGTGCGAGCGCGTCCTTCCCGTCCTCGGACAGGATGCCGCGCCAGAGCGTGTTGTCCGCATCGACCGCCAGCACCTTCTTCGGCGCCCGCCGGCACGCCCAGCCGAGTTCGTCCACGAGCGCGCGGATGCCCGCGAGCGAATACGGCATCGCGGCCAGCGTCCGCATCCGCTCGTCGAAGAACCCCGGCACCTCCTGCGCCAGCGCCGCGTCGTGCGCGGTGACGTCGAAGACGAGGTCCGGCGCGAAACGGCGGAGGCCGGACCCGGCGTCCAGCAGTTCCTGCCGCCAGGCGCCGAAGCCCGGCGGCACGTAGACGTCGTAGCCCGCCTCGCGGAAATACGGCGCGAGAAGGTCAAGGGCCACGTCTCCTGTCAGCGCGACTTTCATGGGCGCACGGAAATGAGGTCGATGTAGTCGTTGAAACGGCGCCGCGCGGCGACCGCGTCCTTCTCGACGCCGAGGGTGATCCGCGAAGCACAGAGCTCGAGAAGCCCGAACAGGATGGCGCAGGCGCGGGCCCGGTTCACGGTCGGGGCAAGCGACCCGTCCGCCACGCCTTCCGCGACCAGCCGGCGGAAGAGCTTGCGCGTCCCGCGGGTGAAGCGGACGATGCGTCCGTTCATATTCTCGCCGTGGCGGACCATCGTCAGGACAAAGTCATAGACGGCGACCAGGAAGTCGTGTCGCTCGTACAGGGCGTCGGCGATGCAGCTGCAGACGGCCTTCAGGCGAAAGACGGCCGGCTTGCGCGCATCGGCCGCCAGCGCCAGACAGGCCTCGAGGAGACCCTCGGTATTCGCCCGGATCGCCGCATCCAGCACCTCGCGCTTGTCCTTGAAGTAGCGGTAGAGAATCGTGCGCGCCACGCCCGCCGTCTCAGCGACCTGGCACAGGGTGACGTTCTCGTACCCGACCTGTGAAAACAGGCGGGTCGCCTTCAGCGCGATGTCGCGCTTGCGAGATGAATGATCGACGCGTTCAGCCATATCGTTATTATATCATCACAGGACGTCTTCGGCTAGCGGCGGGACCGCTTCGCCAGCCGTTTCCAGTCCGTCGCCTTCTTGTCGAGTCCGCGTCCCTCCAGGTAGTTGTAGAGCGCAAGGTCGAGGGCCTTGCCGATCGTCTCCCAGTCGGGGGCGTCCGGCTCGAGGAAGGCGACCTCGTTTTTGCAGAAGCGGGGACGGGGAACCTTGGAATTCGTGGAATTCTTTTTGATGGGGAGGCGAGGCGCCTCCCCGACGATTTCGATGCCGAACTTCTCGGGGGTCCTGTAGATCGGGGAATGGACCGTCAGGGCGAAGCGGTGCCAGAACGCGCTCTGGAGGAGGTCCTTCTTGAAGAGTCCGCGCACGAACTCAAGCGCGCCGAAGGCCTCCGCCTCGGTCTCGGTCGGGAAGCCGTACATGAGATAGGCGTGCACCATGATGCCGGCGGCATGAAACGCCTTCAGCGCCTTCGTCGCCGAATCGAGCGTGATGCCCTTCGTCATCAGCGCGAGGAGCCGGTCGTCTGCGCATTCGAGTCCGCCCGTCACCGCAATGCAGCCGGCCTTCGCCATCAGCCTGCAGAGCTCCGGCGTGAAGCTCGTGTCGAAGCGCACGTTCCCCCACCACTCGACCTTCAGCTTCCGCCGCAGGATCTCCTCGGACACCTTGCGGATCAGGCCGGGCGGCATCGCCTCGTCCACGAAGTGGTAGCCGCGGCCGTCCTCCATCGCATCGACGATTTCAGTTGCCGTCGGCTGCTCGAAGCAGCCGATGTACGGGAGGATCACGTCGCAGAAGGCGCACTTGTGCCAGTAGCAGCCGCGGGCCATCTGGAGCTTGCGCCACCGGCCGACGCTCCACAGCCGGTGCATCGGATTTTCCGTCTCCACCACGTCGAAGTACTCCGACCAGTCGATGCCGTCATAGCAGGGCGCGACGAAGGGAGGAATGGTGACGGAAGAAGGGGGATTGGGGACGGGGGAGAGGAGGCGCAGCATTGGCTCGTAGCCCTCGTCGAAGAGGAAGTCGTCGAAGTATTTGTAGGGACGCCTGTCCGTCATCTCGCGGAGTTCGGTTGAAACGAAACCGCCGCCGAGGACGAGCCGGATGCCAGGATGATGCCGGCGGACGTACTTCGCAATCTTGAAGGCCGCGACGAGCGTGCCGGGGAACGGACACGTGACGCCGATCACCGTCGGCTCGGTCTCCGCAATCGCCGCAGCGAGATGCCGCTCGAGCGGCTTGTCCATCACGCCCTTCTTGCGGACGAGCCTCTCGACCTCCCCGAAGTCGGCGGCCTGCGCGCTGATGCGCTCGGCATAGCGCGAGAAGCCGAAGCTCGCGTCCACATTGTCACGGATCCAGATCGCGAGGTCGTCAATGAGGGCGGAGGCCTCGACCTTCGCCTCCGGCGGCGCCGAGCCCTGAAGAAGCTCCAGGAGCTCGTCCGCCTCCTCTCCGCCGTATTCGCGGAGAACGTCCAGCACGACCTTGATGCCAAGGTCGCGCTGGTGCACCTCGAATCCTCTCCCCCGCAAAAAGCCCGTCAGGTGCATCGTCGCCGGATACGGCGTATTCGTCTGCACCAGGGGCGGCGTGAGGAGAAGGAGCGACTGCATGCTGCTTTACATCGCGGCGGCGAGGGCCTTCGCGAATTCCGAGCACTTGAGTTCCGTCGCGCCCTCCATCTGGCGGGCGAAGTCGTAGGTGACCGTCTTCGCGGCGATCACCTTGTCCATCGCGGCGATGATCAGGTCCGCGGCCTCGGTCCAGCCCATGTAGCGGAGCATCATCTCGCCGGAGAGGATGAGCGAGCCCGGGTTGACCTTGTCGAGGTTCGCGTACTTCGGGGCCGTGCCGTGCGTGGCCTCGAAGACGGCGACGCCCGTCGTGTAGTTGATGTTTGCGCCGGGCGCGATGCCGATGCCGCCCACCGTCGCGGCAAGCGCGTCGGAGACGTAGTCGCCGTTGAGGTTCAGGGTCGCGATCACGTCATACTCCGCGGGACGCGTGAGGATCTGCTGCAGGAACGCGTCGCAGATGCAGTCCTTGACGACGATCGTGTTGCCCGTCTTCGGGTTCTTGAATTCGCACCAGGGTCCCTTGTCGATGAGCGTCGCGCCGTACTCGCGCTGGGCGAGCTTGTAACCCCAGTCGCGGAACGCGCCCTCGGTGAACTTCTGGATGTTGCCCTTGTGGACGAGCGTCACAGACTTGCGGTCGTTGTCGATCGCGTAGTCGAGCGCGGCCTTGACGAGGCGCTCCGTGCCCTCGAGGGAGACCGGCTTGATGCCGATCGACGCCGTCTCGGGGAAGCGGATCTTCTTGACGCCCATCTCGCCGAGGAGGAACGCCTTCACCTTCTCGACCTCGGGCGTGCCGTTCATCCACTCGATGCCGGCGTAGATGTCCTCGGTGTTCTCGCGGAAGATGACCATGTCGGTGAGCTCCGGACGCTTCACCGGGGAGGGAACGCCCTTGAACCAGCGGACGGGACGGAGGCACACGTAGAGGTCGAGCGCCTGGCGCATCTGGACGTTGATGGAGCGGATGCCGCCGCCGACCGGGGTCGTGAGCGGACCCTTGATCGAGACGAGGTTCTCGCGGCACGCGTCGAGCGTCGCCTGCGGCAGCCACTCGCCCGTCGCATGGAACGCCTTCTCGCCGGCGAGGACCTCCTTCCACGCGATCTTGCGCTTACCGCCGTAGGCCTTCTCGACTGCGGCGTTCCAGACGACCATCGCGGCCTTCGTGATGTCGGGGCCCGTGCCGTCGCCTTCGATGAAAGGAATGACCGGATTCTCGGGAACGCACAGCTTCCCATTTTGCATCGTGATCTTATCGCTCATTGTCTCTTGTCTCTTTAGGGGTTGTCAAACGTCTGCCCGCCGGCGCGACTCACGCCGGCTTGTAGGAGTCCTTCAGGGTGACCGTCCGGTTGAAGACGGGGGCGCCGGGCTTCGAGTCGTACTCGTCCGCCACGAAGTAGCCCGTGCGCTCGAACTGGAAGTGGTCGAGCGGCTTCGCCTCGGCGAGCGCGGGCTCGACATAGGCGACGAGCGTCTTCAGCGAATCGCGGTTCATGTACTTCAGGAACTCGGCGGGACCGTCCTTGAGCGGATCCTTCTCCGTGAAGAGGCGGTCGTAGAGGCGCACCTCGGCCTTGACGCCGGTCGCGCAGTCGACCCAGTGGATCGTGCCCTTCACCTTGCGTCCGTCCGCAGGATTGCCGCCCCAGGAGTTCTCGTCCCAGGTGCCGTGGATCTCGGTGACGGTGCCGTTCGCGTCCTTGACGCAGCCGGTGCACCTGAAGATGCACGCGCCGCGGAGGCGCACCTCCTGACCGGGCGCCATGCGGAAGAACTTCTTCTCCGGGACCTCCATGAAGTCCGCGCGCTCGATCCAGATCTCGCGACCGAACGGCAGCTTGCGCGTGCCGGCGGCCTCGTCCAGCGGATTGTTCGGAAGCTCCACCATCCTCGTCCCGGGAGCTTCACCCTTCCCCTCTTCCCAGTTGTCGATGACGACCTTCACCGGATCGAGGACGGCCATGCGGCGCGTCGCGGTCTGGTTGAGCTCCTCGCGCACGCACCACTCGAGGAGTGCGGGATCGGACTCGGACTCCATCTTTGAGACGCCGACGCGCGCGCAGAACTCGCGGATCGCGCCCGGCGTATAGCCGCGGCGGCGCATGCCGCAGACGGTGGGCATGCGCGGATCGTCCCAGCCCGCGACGTGTCCCTCGGTGACGAGCTGCAGGAGGAGGCGCTTGGACATCACGGTCGAGGTGATGTTGAGGCGCGCGAACTCGCGCTGCTGCGGACGGATCTTGACGCCGTTGCGGACGACGAGGAGGCCCTGCTCGTCCAGGCGGTCCACGACCCAGTCGTAGAGCGGACGGTGCACCTCGAACTCGAGCGTGCACATCGAGTGCGTCACGCCCTCGAGCGCGTCCTCGATCGGATGCGCGAAGTCGTACATCGGATAGATGCACCACTTGTCCCCGAGATGATAGTGCGCGACGTGGCGGATGCGGTAGAGCACAGGATCGCGGAAATGGATGTTGGGCGAGGCCATGTCGATCTTGGCGCGGAGACACCATTCGCCGTCCGCGTACTTGCCCGCCTTCATCTCGCGGAAGATCTCGAGGTTGCGCTCGGGCGTCGTGTCGCGTCCGGGGCTCGCCTTGCCGGGCTTCTCCGGGACGCCGCGATACTCCTTCCACTCCTCCTGCGTCAGGTTGCAGCAGTAGGCCTGGCCCGCCTTGATCAGGTTCTCGGCGATCTCGTACATCTTGTCGAACATGTTCGACGCGTTGTAGAAGCCGGGCTCGCCCGCGTCGCCCGCGCCGGACCACTTGAAGCCGAGCCAGGTGATGTCCTTCTTGATGTTCTCGGCGTACTCGTCCGACTCCTTCGTCGGATTCGTGTCGTCAAGGCGCAGGTGGCATTCGCCGTTGAAGAGCTCGGCCATGCCGAAGTCGACGCACACGGCCTTCGCGTGGCCGATGTGGATGTAGCCGTTCGGCTCAGGCGGGAAGCGCGTGACCACGGTGCCGCCGGTTTTGCCGTCGGCGACGTCCTTCTCGATCCACTGACGGAGAAAGTGCCTGGAGGTATCTGACTCGTTCATTTCGTTTCACTCCTCTTGGAGGTTGGTTCAACAGCGGTTGGAAAATCAAGCGGCTCGTCGTCCGCAGGGGTGCGGGCGGTCAGGTCACCGTCGCCGACGGACAGGGTAAAGGACAGGTCCACGACGCCGTCTTCATCCGGCTCGCCGCGAAGGTTGAGGTTTGTTCCGTCCTCGTCGCCCCACAGGGTGACGGCGAACGGCGCGCCGAGCGTCCGTACGGTGAGATCCCCGACCCGGATGCCGCGCACGCCCTCCACGGCGAGCGCCATGTCCGCCGTCGTCTTCCAGCGGCCGAGGAACGCCCCTTCCGTCTCCCCGGGCGCCATCATGGACTGCGGACCGAGGCCGAACCATTCGACATCCACGTCGGACCCGAGCGGCCGGCTGAAAAGGAAGAACGGCGACCGGGCCGGCCGGCGCGGCAGCACAAGGCCGAAGCCCAGGCGCTCCTTCCGGTCCGACGGAACCGAAACCCTCAAGCGCGACCGGCAGGCAACGGTGCCGTCCGGATAAACGGTCCATCGCTGGGCGACGATCAGTCCGTGCGTCTCCCGCCGATCCGAGAACGCGAGCGCGCCGTCGCGCGACGCGACCGGCTGCGGCGGATAGGCCAGCTCGATCCAGCCGTTGGCATCCGGACGCGAACGCACAGGAAAGAGATCCGCCACCAGCGGCGTGTCGGACCAGACGCCCCGTTTCGCATACGTCACCTGGCGTCCCCAGTCCTCCTTGAAGGTAAAGACAGCCTTGCCCGTCGTGAAGCGGCGAACGGTCGTCTCGTCCTCCTTCGCCTCGGCATACCCGACCTTGTCCTGCAGCAGTCCGAAGGTGACGGCGTCGAGCCAGCTGTGCTTCCGCAGACCAAGTGCGTTCAGCTCGCGCGAGGCGACGAGATCGACCTGGTCTTCGGCGATTTTCTCCGCCGCGCCGAAGAACGAGCCCTTGCGGAAGAAGGAGAAGCGGACGCTGACCGTCCCCTCGCGGTAGCGGGCGGCGATGACCTCGGGCGGCATGTCGAAGGCCGACTGCTGGCCGGGCTTGAGGCCCAGGAGGTCGACCGTCCCGTCGTCCCGCTCCTCGCCGTCCACGAGGAGCGTCCAGCGCAGGGTGACGTCGTTTCCCGTCAGGAAGGAACAGCGGTTCGCGACCACAAAGCGCTGGCAGTAGTTCGTCGCCTTGACGGACCAGTCCTGGAAGAAATGCCGCGTGGCCTCGGGGAGGAGGCGGGGACGCAGGACGTCCAGCTGCGTCAGGTGCTCGGGCGCGATGCGGTAGAGTCCGTTGGTCCAAGCCTCGGCCGCCGTGCAGGTTTCTGCGGAAACGGTGTTGCCGTTCCATTCGCGCGGACCGAGCTTAAGGCGTACGGGCGTGTCGTTGACGAAGAGTCGACGGTCGCGCAGGACCTGTTCGGAGAAACCGAAGACCGTCTCGGTGCGGCCGTCCTCGCCTTCCGTCACGAGCGTGTAGCAGACCGGCCGTTCGGCCGTCCACGGCGTCACGTCGGCGACCGAGAACTGCTTCGCGGCGAACGGCCCGGCGACAGGGTGTCCGTCAGCGTCGAGGACCGAGGACTCCACCTCGCCGGGCGCGTTCACCGTGACCATCCAGACCGAGTCGCAGCCGGCGACGGCGCGGGAGGTGCGCACGGACACCTCCGCCGCCCGAAGAGCGGACGCGGCGACGGCAAGCAGCGCACAGGGCGCAATCTGGCGGAAGAAGGTCGTCATTCGGCGGGCGCGTCCTTTCGGTTGGGGTCGTCGTAGAGAATCCGCGCCTGGCGGATCGTCTCCTGCAGCAGGAGCTTCATGTGGCCCGAGGCGTGGGGGATGCCGAGATGGGCCCAGTAGATGGCCGAGGCCTCGGCGTTGGTCCAGTCGGAAATGTCGTAGGCGGCCTCGACCTCGGCCATTTTCGCAGGATCCATGCCGATCTCGTCCCAGGCTCCGCGCGCCTGCACGTCCTCGACGATCCGCCGCCACTCCTTCTGGTAGAGGCGTGCGTCGGGGTCGAACTTGTCCGTGCCGACCTTCAGCTCGAAGATGAACGCGAGCTCGCGGTAGATGTTGGCCTCCGTCGGATTCCACTTAAGGCCCTCGTCGCGCAGGAGACGGATGCCGGCATGCACCCAGGACCAGCGGTCCTCGACGCGCGGCATGCGGCACGAGACGTTGTACGCGAGGTTCCAGGCGGAATACGTCCAGACCTCGGCATCGTGCGGCTCGAGCCAGGTGAGCATGGACGTGAGCTGCACAAGCTCGCCGAAGCGACCCTCGTCCTGCAGGCGGTCGGCACGGAACCAGATGACCTCCGCCGCGAGGGAACGGAATCCGCCCAGCGTCGCGATAACGCTTTCGCCGACGGCGGGCGCGTTGCCGGGACGGTGGCGCGAGAGCACGACCTGGCCGGCAATGCCGCAGGCGAGCAGCAGGGCGATGACGACGGCGATGACGATGGTGTTGCGGCGTTTCATGCGACGACTCCCAGCAGGTCCTTGAGCGCGGCGATCTGTCCGCCGTCGCCGATCACGGTAAGCGAATCGCCGGCCAGGAAGGAGAATTCCGGGCCGACGTGACGGATCTTCTCCCCTTCGCGCTCGACGGCCACGACGAGGGCGCCGGTCTTGGCGCGGATGTTGAGCGCGCCGATCGTCACGCCGATGGCGGGCGACAGCGCGGGGACGACGAGGCTGCCGACGGAATCCTCGGGCAGCGAGAACGTCACCTCGCGGGAGATGCGGGCGAGCCGCTCGTCCGTCCTCAGCGCCTCGCTGAAGCTGGCCGCCGCATCACGGCCCGCCTTCGCGAAGAACCGCCAGCCGAAGAGCGCGGCCGCCAGCAGGACGCCGGCGACGACGCACCGGGCCCACCATTCGGTCGGAGCGAGGTTGATGTTGATGATCGTGATCTGAAGAAAGGCGAGCCCGACGACCAGCGCGAGGGTGGTGAAGCGCGTCACGTGGCGGACGGCGAGCTGCCAGCGCGCCTCGCCGCTGCCGACGAGGATGTCCGTCACGCCGTTCGCGAGCGCCCGGGCCTGGCGCAGGACGATGGCCAGCATCGACACCAAGACGACGTTCATCGCCAGGCAGAAGAAGATCCGCTTGTGCGCCTCGAAGAAGACCGAGAGGCGCGACCAGTCCCTGCCGTTCAGGAGCGACACCGCCATCGCGACGGCGACGCTGAGCGCCCAGCAGAAGACGAGCGCGCCGAACTGGTGCCGCACGGCCGCGTGCTTCGCGTCGCCTTCCGTCTCGCGGTAACGCGCCAGGAAACCGCGGTAGCCGTCGAGCACCTTGCGGACGCGGAGCGGACAGGCCGACTCGACCCACGTGCCGGCACGGTCCGACAGGCGGATCATCAGCGGATTGAGAACCGTCGTCAGGATCGAGACGCCGACGACGATCGGATACATCGGCTTCGAGAAATCGCCCGTCACCGTCACGTACAGGAGCGCGACCATGAAGGCGAACTCGCCGATCTGCGCGAGCGAAAGGCCCATCTGGACGGCGGTCTTCAGCTCGAGGCCCGAGGCGACCGCGCCGAACGTGCAGTTCGTGAACTTGCCCAGCATCACCACGGCCGTCAGCAGCAGAATGGCCGGCAGGTGATGCCAGCAGGCTGCGGGATCGACCAGCAGGCCGACCGACACGAAGAAGACCGCCGCGAACATCGAGCGCAGCGGCTCGACGAGACGCGCCAGCCGCGCCCGAACGTCCGACCCCGCGCCGACCACGCCGATCAGGAAGGCGCCGAGCGCCAGGGAGAAGTCAAGCCGGTAGGCGACGTAGCTGACGAAGAAGCAGCAGCCGAGCAGCGCCAGGAGCAGCGTCTCGTCGTCCCGGCGCGTCGCGATGAGCGTGAGGAACCGCGGCACGAAGACGAGTCCGAAGAAGAGCGTCGCCACGAAGAAGAGCGCCAGTCCGCCGAGCGAGCGCCCGAGCGCGGCGAAGCTCATGCCGCCGCCGTTGGCGAAACCCGTGATGAGGGCGATGACGCCGACGCAGACGATGTCCTCGCAGACCGAGGTGCCGAGGACGTAGCGAACGAACGAACGTCGACCCCAGTTCAGCTCGTCAATCACCTTCGCGAGAAGCGTCGTCGCCGAGTCGCAGATCGCCGCGCCGAGGAAGAGCGAGGGCACCGTCTCCCAGCCGAAGCACCGGCGGCCGATCGTGTAGCCGAGCGCGACCATGACGACGGTGTCGAGCATCGCCGTGGGCAGGGCGACGTGCCCCACCCGCTTCAGCGTCGACGTCGAGAGACCGAGGCCCATCGTGAACATGAGGAAGACGATGCCGAGCTGGCCGATCGTCTGCACGGACGAGACGTCCGCCAGCGCCGAACCGTGCCAGACGTGCGGCGAGAGGAGAACGCCCGCGAGGATGTAGCCGATGGCCTTCGGCCAGTTCAGGCGCGCAAACAGAACCGACGTCAGGCCAGCGACGGCCATGAGCATCGCCAGGTCCTGAAAAAACGCGCCCTCGCTCATTTCACCTCTTTGCGCGGACGGAGAACCGAACGCGCGATCGCGATTTTGCCGGACGAGTCGCCCGTCGCCGGAGCGTCGCCCTTGACGATCATCGACGTGATCTTCCCGCGGTACTCGCGGGTCAGATCGAACTCAAACGTGTAAGCGCCGAGGTCGCAAGACGGGTTCTTGAGCGTCTTGACAGCCACCTTGCCGGCCATCAGCGTCACCGACTCGAACTTGACCGGAGAGCCCGACTCGTTGGCGAATCGGATCGTGTACTTGCCCGCCTTCGGGAAGGCTTGACCAACGCCGTACTTCACCGTCTGCGTGAAGCGCGAGCCCGTGAAATCACCCTTGTGCCAGCCCCAGTAGACCGACAAGGGCGGCTTGTTGCGAAGGTTGAGCCAGCCGAGGGCCGCCGAGCCCCACAACGTCGTCTCGTCATACTCCGCGACCTTCAGGAGAATCCGGTCCATTTCCTCCGCCTTGGAGGCGTCTTCGCGATAGAGCGCGAACTGCGCCATCAGGATGCCCTGCAGCTGCTCCTTCGACAGGTGCTGGCGAGGCTTCTTCTTCTCGTTGTCGATGAAGGACTGTCCGTCCGTCATCTGCCCCTTCTCGCGGAACTCGTTGGCCTTGATCACCAGCTCCAGGCCGTCCGCCTTCGTGTGCTTGTCCAGTTCCAGGCCCAGCGTGAAATGACGCTGCCAGCCCGTCTCGTCCTGAGGATCGAGCTTCTTCAGCTTCTCGAAGACGTTCTCGAAGAAGCCCTTCGAGACCACTCGGCGCGGACCGCCCACGTAGCGCTCCATCTTCTGCAGGAACTCGCCGCACGCGTCCGCCGTCGCAAGCCCGCCCTTCTCCGCCGCCACCCGAATGGCATCCGCCCGATTGAAGAGCGACACCAGCCGCTCCGCCGACGCGTCGTGAGGCACGTTGTCCATCACGAGATAGCAGTTGCCGGCCTCGGAAATGAGAAAGACGCAGGGCAGCTTCCACGAGCCGAGATTGCCCTCGACCGCCTTGTTGCCGCTCTCCTCGACCAGCTCGACGACATAGCGCCCCTTGGCCGCCGTCTTGAACGCCGAACTCGTCAGCGTCGTCTTCAGGGCACGCCCCGCGCGGCTCCAGTCCTTGCCGTAGACGAGACGAACCTTAGAAGCGGCACAGGCCGCGAGGGAAATCCCCGCGGCCAATGCCAGTGTCAACAAGTAACGGAATCGGACCATTACTTGACGATCTTGCGGCCGCCCCAACCCGCGGAAGCGGCGTTGCCCTTGGCGGCCTCGTGCGGACGGAGCGAGCGGACCGCCGCACCGGCGAGCCACATCTCGTGGTTGTGGAGCTCCTCGAGCTTCGCGAGCATCTTCTCCTTGTAGTCCGGGCAGCCCGTGTCGCGGATGACTTCCTTCGCCTCCTGCATCGTCTTCACGCTCTTGTAGAGCTTCTTGAAGACCGGGAGCGTCGCCTTCTTGAACGCGGGGCGCCACTTGAGCGCGCCATGCTGCGCCGTCTGCGAGCAGTTGCCGTACATCCAGTCCATACCGTTCTCGTCAACGAGACGGATGAGCGACTGCGTGAGCTCCTCGCAGGTCTCGTTGAACGCCTCGGACGGGCTGTGGCCGTTCGCACGGAGCGTCTCGAACTGCGCTTCCATCACACCCGCGAGCGCACCCATCAGGATGCCGCGCTCGCCGACGAGGTCGGACGTCACTTCGTTCTGGAACGTGGTCGGGAAGAGGTAACCCGAACCGATGCCGATGCCGATTGCCTTCGTGACCTCCTCGACCTGCTTCGCCTTCATGCCGTTCGGCTCGAACGCGAACGAGCTGTTGATGCCCGCGCCGGAGAGGAAGTTGCGGCGGACCGACGTACCGGAGCCCTTCGGGGCCACCATCACGCAGCCGACGCCCTTCTGCGGCTTGATGCCGGTGAGCTTGTTGTAGACGAGACCGAAACCGTGGGAGAAGTAGAGGTACTTGCCCGGCGTCACGTACTTCTCGATCTGCTTCCAGACCTGCGGAACGGAACCGTCGGAGACGAGCAGCATGATGATGTCGCCCTTGTCAGCGGCCTCTTCGATACCGAAGAGCGTCTTGCCCTCGACCCAACCGTCCTTCTTCGCGCGCATCCAGCTGGAGTTGGCCTTCGTCGACTTGCGCTGTCCGACGATGACGTTGAAGCCGTTGTCACGCATGTTGAGCGCCTGGCCCGGACCCTGGATGCCATAGCCGAGGACGGCGATGGTCTTGCCCTTGAGAACCTGCTGCGCCTTCTTGAGCGGGAACTCCTTGCGGGTCGTGATGTTTTCTGCGACGGTACCGAACTTAATCTTCATTGTAGTTATTCCTTCGTTTGGAAAACGATTGGCGGATATTATATCACAAATTTTAGTGTTTGGGTATAGGACAAGAGACGTGAGACGCGCGAAAACAAAAGGCGCCGCAGTTGCCCGCAGCGCCTT
>CAMEZU010000017.1 GCA_945947925.1 uncultured Verrucomicrobiota bacterium | reverse complement strand
ACCAGGGCCAGGCCGGTGACAACATCGGTACGCTCCTCCGTGGTACGAAGAAGGAAGACGTCTGCCGCGGCCAGGTTCTCGCGAAGCCGGGTTCCATCACCCCGCACACCGAGTTCAAGGGTCAGGTCTACGTCCTCACGAAGGAAGAGGGTGGCCGTCACACCGCGTTCATGAAGGGCTATCGTCCGCAGTTCTACATCCGTACGACGGACGTGACGGGCGACATCCAGCTCCCCGAGGGCGTCGAGATGGTTATGCCTGGCGACAACGTTGAGATCACCGTGAAGCTCATCGCTCCGGTCGCTCTCGAAGAGAAGATGCGTTTCGCGATTCGTGAGGGCGGCCGCACGGTCGGCGCCGGCACGGTCTCGACCGTGATCAAGTAAGACAGCAAAGTCTTCTGTGAGATGCCTGCCCGTCAGGCCCGGCCGGAAGTGGCCGGCTGGGGCGGCGGGCGGGCTAGGTCTCAACGAAGCATGAACAGTGAAGAGTGAATAACTCTTAGAGGATAAGACAATGCGTGACCTCGCGATTTTGGCTTGCGGTGAGTGCAAGCGCAGGAACTACACCACGACTCGGAACAAGAAGACGATGACCGAGCGCCTCGAGAAGGTGAAGTACTGCCCGTTCTGCCGCAAGCGTACGGCCCACAAGGAAACGAAGTAAGGGTCGACCCGCTCTATTTAGGGTAGTAGCACAATGGCAGTGCAGCGGTCTCCAAAACCGCCTATGGGGGTTCGATTCCCTCCTACCCTGCCAATTTCTGGGATGAACTGAGATGGACATTGCAAAGAAGACCGGTGAATATCTGCGTGGTGTTGGCTCTGAAGCCAAGCGTGTCACGTGGCCTGGCAAGCACGAGCTCTGGGAGTCGACCTTGGTCGTCATCTCGTTCATTGTCATTCTTGCGGCCGCCACCTGTGTTTGCGATTTCGTCGTCAGGACAGGCCTTGATATCATCAAGAACCTCGCAAAGTAACTGAGGGGTTGGTGTCATGGACAAGCAGTGGTTTGTGTTGCACACGTTGACGGGCCAGGAGAACAAGGCCCAGCGTTCGATTGAAGCTCGCGTCAAGCTGGAGCGGATGGAGGATTACATCGGCAAGTGTGTGATTCCCGTCGAGCGGGTGAGCGAGAAGAAGAACGGCAAGAAGCGCACGATCACGAAGAAGTTCTTCCCGGGTTACGTGCTTTGCGAGCTCGCCCTTTATGACGAGGCCCGCGGCATTGACGAGAACGGCCGTAAGGCCATTTACGAGCGCACCTGGCAGTTCCTGCGTGAGACGCCGGGTGTCATCGGGTTCATCGGCGGCGACCGTCCGATGCCCCTCAAACAGCAGGAAGTGGACGCGATTCTTTCCGACAAGCCGGCGGGTGCGCCGGTTGCCGAGCGTCCGAAGATCAATTTCTCCGTCGACGAGACGGTGAAGATTACCGATGGCGCGTTCATGGGTTTGACGGGCCAGGTTTCTATGGTGGATCCCGACAAGGGCAAGCTCAAGGTGGAAGTGAACATCTTCAACCGTACGGTCCAGGTCGACGTCGAGTACTGGCAGGTCGAGAAGGTTTCCGTCGAGGAGACCCTCGTAGAGCCGAAACAGTAAGCGATAGGTTTTGCGGTCCGTTTGACCGGGACAGGATCCCCGGGAGGAGCCGCACGAAAGGTAGGAAAAAATGGCTAAGAAGGTCACTGGAGTCGTCAAGCTCCAGATCCCGGCCGGTGCCGCGAATCCCGCGCCGCCCGTCGGTCCGGCCCTTGGTTCTGCTGGTGTCAACATCATGCAGTTCTGCAAGGAGTTCAATGCGAAGACGGCCAAGGATGCCGGTCTCGTCATCCCCGTCATCATCACGGTTTATCAGGACCGTAGCTTCTCGCTACAGTTCAAGTCGCCGCCGGCGTCCGTGCTTCTCAAGAAGGAAGCGGGTCTCGCCAAGGGTTCCGGCGTCCCCAACAAGAACAAGGTTGGCAAGGTCACGAAGGCCCAGCTCCTCAAGATCGTGGAGATGAAGAAGGCCGACCTCAACACCGAAGATCCGGAGCAGGCCGTCAAGATGATCGCCGGCACCGCGCGCAACATGGGAATCGAGGTGGTTGAATGAAGCACGGCAAGAAGTATCGCAGCGCGCTGAAGAAGGCGCCGCAGAAGCCCGTCAGCATCGAAGAGGCCGTCAAGTTCGTCAAGGCGAACGCCGGTGCGAAGTTCGACGAGACGGTCGACGTCTATTTCCACCTCGGCAAGGAGCTCACCAAGGGTGACACCGCCGTCCGTGGTACGGTCAAGCTTCCGAACGGCTCGGGCAAGAACGTCAAGGTCTGCGTGTTTGCGGGCGGTGATGCTGCCGAGGCCGCGAAGGCCGCCGGTGCCGATTTCGTCGGCATGGCCGACCTGATCGAGAAGATCACGAATGAAGGCTGGTGCGATTTCGACGTCGCGATCGCGACGGTCGAGGCCATGAAGGAAGTCCGCAAGTGCGCTCGCGTGCTCGGTCCCCGCGGCCTCATGCCGAACCCCAAGACGGGCACGGTCACGGACGATACCGCGACGGCCGTCAAGGAGGCCAAGGGCGGCAAGGTCGACTTCCGCATGGACCGCACGGGTAACCTGTGCGTGGTCGCCGGCAAGCGCAGCTTCGAGGACGCGGCTCTCGTCGCGAACATCAAGGCTGTCGTGGCCGCTGTCAACGGTGCGAAGCCCGCGACGGTGAAGGGCGTCTTCATCAAGTCCATGAGCATCTCCTCCACGATGGGCGTCGGCGTGCCTGTGATCGCCACGGCGGATGCCGAATAATCAGGAGGTAAGCTAAAATGAGAATTGAGAAAGTTGCCATTCTGAATGAAGTCATCGCCCGCGTCAAGGACTCGGACTACTGCTTCATCGTGAACCACGGCGGTGTCACCGTCACCCAGATGGCCAAGCTCCGCGCCGACCTCCGCAAGGTGGACAGCCGCGTCCTGGTCGTCAAGAATACCTACCTCGCGAAGGTCGCGAAGGAGAAGGGCTGGAGCGACGAGGTCAACGCGATGCTCGCGGGCAACACCGCGGTCGTCACGGGCCACGGCGAGCCGACGGCTGTCGCCAAGGCGATCATGGAGTTCGTCAAGGCTTCCGCCGGCAAGGCTTCCGTCAAGGGCGCCGACTACGACAACAAGATCGTGGATGCCGCGATGGTCGAGGCCCTCTCCAAGGTCCCGGGCAAGAACGAGCTTCGTGCGACGTTGCTCATGCTCCTCAAGGAGCCGGCGACCCGCCTCGCTCGCGTCCTCTCCGAGAAGGCGAAGAAGGGCGGCGACGCCGCTCCCGCGGCCGAGACGCCTGCCGTCTGAGGTGCGCTGAAAGAAAAAGAATTTCCTTCAGATGAAAAACGCTGAAGGTTGAAGTAAAAAGGAAACACGAAAATGACGAACGAAGAAATCATCAACGAACTGTCCGGTAAGACCGTTCTCGAAATCAACGAGCTCGTTAAGGCTCTCGAAGAGGCGTGGGGCGTTTCCGCCGCTGCCGCCGTCGCCGTTGCCGCTCCTGGCGCCGGTGCCGCCGCTGCCGAAGAGAAGACCGAGTTCGACGTCATCCTCAAGTCCGCCGGTGCGAACAAGATCGCCGTCATCAAGGAGATCCGCGCGATCACGGGCCTGGGCCTCAAGGACGCCAAGGACATGGTCGACGGCGCGCCGAAGAAGGTCAAGGAAGCCATCGCCAAGGACGAGGCCGAGAAGATCGCCGAGCAGCTCAAGAAGGCCGGCGCCGAAGTCGAGGTCAAGTAAGTCCTCCGGCTTTCGAGCCACCAAAGGGAACCGCGGATTTGCCGCGGTTCCTTTTTCATACACTGAACCCTTGCGATTTGATATACTCTTGAAAAATCGCAAATAGAACTCATGCAATGCTGATCAAAATCCTGCTCACGTTGTTCTTCCTGGCCGTCATGGTCGGGATCGGTGTCTACAGTCGCAAGCATTCCCGTTCCGTCGACGGCTTCGTCCTCGGCGGCCGCAACGTAGGGCCGTGGCTGACGGCCTTCGCCTACGGGACGAGCTATTTCTCCGCGGTCGTGTTCGTCGGCTACGCGGGGCAGTTCGGCTGGAAGTTCGGCCTCTCGTCGACTTGGATTGGCGTCGGCAACGCGATCATCGGCTCGATGCTCGCCTGGATGGTCCTTGCGCGGCGGACACGCCTGATGACGCAGCACATCCAGTCGCGGACGATGCCGGACTTCTTCGGTACGCGCTACGATTCCGAAGGCCTTCGCGTCGTCGCCTCGGTCATCGCCTTCGTCTTCCTCATCCCCTACACCGCGGGCGTCTACATGGGCATTTCGAAGCTCTTCGAGCTGGGCTTCGGCTCGGCGCTTCCGTACGAGTTCTGGGCGACGGTGATGGCCGTCCTTACGGCGGTCTACGTGATTCTGGGCGGCTACAAGGCGACGGCGATCAACGACTTCATCCAGGGCCTCATCATGCTCTTCGGCATCACGGCCGTCATTGTCGTCGTCCTGCACAACCAGGGGGGATTCTCTGCCGCGGTCGCGAAGCTTGCGGAGGTCGCCTCGGACAAGGATCCCTCGGCGTGCGGGCAGTTCGCGACCTGGTTCGGTCCCGACGTGAAGAGCCTTGTCGGCGTCGTCATCCTAACCTCGCTCGGCACATGGGGGCTCCCGCAGATGGTCGGCAAGTTCTATTCGATCACGGACGAGTCGTCGGTTCGCCGCGGCACGATCATCTCGACAGTCTTCGCGCTGGTCGTCGCGGGCGGCTGCTACTTCATCGGCGGCTTCGGGCGGCTCTTCGATACGCCGCCGGCGCTTCCGAACGGCAAGCTCGCCTTCGACACGATCATCCCGCAGATGCTGGCGGGGCTCCCCGAGGTCCTGATGGCGCTCGTCATGCTCCTTGTCCTTTCGGCGTCAATGTCGACGCTGGCGTCGCTCGTCCTCACGTCGAGCTCGACGATGACGCTCGACCTCATCTACCGGGACAAGAAGGCGTCGGCGGACGAGGTGAAGTCGGGTGAGATGGATGACACGGTCGCCGCGCAGATCGAGCGTCGCAAGGTCGTTGTCATGCGCGTGCTGATCGTCTTCTTCATCGTCATCTCGCTGATGATCGCGCTCAAGCCGCCGCACTTCATCGCCCAGCTGATGGGCATCTCGTGGGGCGCGCTCGCGGGCGCCTTCCTGGCGCCGTTCATGCTCGGCTTGTACTGGAAGGGCGTCACCAAGGCATCCGTGTGGGCCTGCTACGCCTGGGGCGTAGGCCTCACG
Organism: uncultured Verrucomicrobiota bacterium; assembly: GCA_945947925.1. Classification (GTDB taxonomy): domain Bacteria; phylum Verrucomicrobiota; class Kiritimatiellia; order RFP12; family UBA1067; genus UBA1067. The sequence continues at coordinate 10,947 of CAMEZU010000017.1, read as the reverse complement.
GTCGCGAACATGCTCGCGGGCATGTTCTGCGGCAAGCCGTTCATGAATCCGATTGACTGCGGCGCTGCGGCGATGCTGGGCGGCTTTCTCGTCGTTCCGCTCGCGAGTCTCGTCACGCCAAAGCTTGCCAAAGGTCACGTCGAGAGCATCTTCACGTGCTACGCGAAGTAGGCTGCGGCGGAACGGATCGGGTGTTTCAAGCCAAGGGAGGGAAAGACGATGCGGATGGACAGGAGGAGCTTCGTGCTCGGGGCGGCGGCTGCGGTCGGTGCGCGTTGCCTCGGGGCGGGCAGGGCGAGGGGCCGCAAGCCGAAGGCCGTGGTGGTCTTCTATGCGGACGATCTCGGCTACGGCGACACGTCGACGTACGGACAGTCCCGCGTGCCGTGTCCGAACCTGGACCGCCTCGCGGCCGAAGGCTGCCGCTTCACCGACGCCCACAGTCCGACCTCCGTCTGCACGCCGAGCCGCTACTCGCTGCTGACGGGCGACTATGCCTTCCGCCGCCCGAACACCAACATCCTGGACGGTGACGCGAAGCTGATCCTTCCGCTTGCGGGAAGCGGCAAGCTCACCCTGCCCGCGATGATGAAGCGCGCGGGCTACCGCACGGCGGCGATCGGCAAGTGGCACCTCGGCCTCGGCGAGGGGACGGCGCCGACGGACTGGAACAGCCACGTCTCGCCGGGGCCGAAGGAAGTCGGCTTCGACTACTCCTTCATCATGGCGGCGACGGCGGACCGCGTTCCCTGCGTCTTCCTGCGGAACGGCGACGTGGTCGGCCTCGACCCGGCCGATCCGATCGCGATTTCGTATGACCGCGTGCAGCAGAAGTGGCCGGACGAGAAGACGGGCCGTACGAATCCCGAGCTGCTCAAGGCCTGGGGCGGAACCAAGGACCATCAGCACGACAAGACGATCATCGACGGCATCTCCCGCATCGGCCACATGCGCGGCGGCAAGGCCGCCTGCTGGCACGACCAGGACATCAGCGACACGCTGTGCCGCGAGGCGGACGACTTCCTCCGCGAGGCGGGCGGCAAGCCGGTCTTCCTCTATTTCTGCACGAGCGACGTGCACGTGCCCCGCGATCCGCACCGGCGCTTCCGCGGCAAGACCGACCTCGGCATCCGCGGCGACCAGACCGTGCAGATGGACGATGCGCTCGGCAAGGTCCGCGCCTCGCTTGCGAAGTACGGATACGACGACACGCTCTTCGTCTTCACGAGCGACAACGGCCCCGCTGTCGCCGACGGCTACGAGGACGGCGCGACCGAAGCCTGGAAGGGCGTCAATCCCGCGCATCCGTGGAGCGGCGGCAAGTACGGTCCGTTCGAAGGCGGCACGCGCGTCCCGTTCCTCGTCTGCTGGCCGGGCGAAGTGAAGCCCGGAACGGTTTCGTCCTCGCTCCTGTCGCAGACGGACCTCGCCCGCACGCTTGCGGCGGTCGTCGGCGAGGACGTTCCCGAGGGATCGATGCGCGATTCGATCGACCTCTCGCACGCGATGATCGACGGTTCGCCCTACGGACGCACCGAGCTCGTCGAACAGCCCGGCTGGGGCGCGCTCGGCTTCCGCCAGGACAACTGGAAGCTCGTCGCGACCAAGGAACCGAAGCTCTTCGACCTCTCCGCCGACCCGGCCGAGCAGAACAACCTGGCCGCCAAGTACCCGATGCGCGTCCGTCAGATGACCGAACGCCTGCGGAAGGTCCTCAAGGAGCCGAACTGAAGTGGCCTCTTCCGCCGTCTTTTGGTAAAATACCCGTGTAGAGAGACAAGGAAATACAATGATGAAGACTGCTTATTGGCAGAAATGGAACGCGCTCTACAAGGAAGAGCTGCTCACGAACATCATGCCGTTCTGGATGAAGTACGGCTGGGACAGGAAGAACGGCGGCGTGTACACGTGCGTCGACCGTGACGGCACGCTCATGGACACGACGAAATCCGTCTGGTTCCAGGGCCGCTTCGGCTGGATGACGGCCTATGCGTACAACCACGTGAAGAAGGACAAGAAGTGGCTCGCCGCATCGAAGAGCTGCTGCGAGTTCCTGGAGCAGCACTGCTTCGACACCGACGGACGGGCCTTCTTCGAGGTGACGGCGGAAGGCGTCGGCCTCCGCAAGCGCCGCTACGTCTTCTCCGAATGCTTCGCCGCAATCGCCTACGCCGAGTATTCGCTCGCGTCCGGTGACAAGGCCTGGGGAAAGAAGGCCGTGGAGCTCTTCAAGCGCATCCGCAAGTTTGTCGCCAATCCGAAGAAGTGGATGCCCGCGAAGTACGAGCCGACGCTGGAGGCGCAGGGCCATTCGCTCACGATGATCCTCATCAACGTTGCGAACGTCCTGAAGCAGATCAGCGACGACCCGGTCCTCGACCGGCAGATCACCGAGTCCGTCGAGAGGCTCGTGAAGTACTTCATCCATCCCGAGTTCAAGGCGCTCCTCGAGACGGTCGGTCCGAACGGCGAGTTCATCGACACGCTCGCGGGCCGGGTCATCAACCCGGGCCACTGCATCGAGACGAGCTGGTTCCTTCTCGACGTCGCCCTCGCCCGCAACGACGAGGCACTGAAGGAAATCGCACTCAAGATCCTCGACTGGTCCTGGGACTGGGGCTGGGACTCGACATACGGCGGCATCATCTCCTTCAAGGACTGCCGCAACTTGCCGCCGCAGTGCTACGAGCAGGACATGAAGTTCTGGTGGCCGCAGTGCGAGACGGTCATCGCGACCGCCTACGCCTACAAGGTGACGGGCGACAAGAAGTATGCGAAGATGCACAAGCTCGCGAACGACTGGATGTGGAAGCACCTGAAGGACAAGGAGTGTCCCGAATGGTACGGCTACCTCCACCGCGACGGCACGGTCGCGCAGCCCGCGAAGGGCAACATCTTCAAGGGCCCGTTCCACATTCCGCGCATGCTCGTCAAGTGCTGGGAGCTCACGAAGGACATGTGAGGGGAGGGTTTAGGTCGTAGGTTTGAGGTGTCGGTAGCAGGTTATCAAACAATTCAAACAATCAAACAAACAACGCACGGATATGAAGATCAAGAAACTGTCGGGACTGATTGCGGCTGCCCACACGGCGTTCAACGACGATGGCAGCGTGAACGATGACGTGATTCCGAAGCAGGCGGAGATGCTCATCAAGCAGAAGGTGACGGGCGTCTACGTCTCGGGCACGACCGGCGAAGGCGTCCACTGCTCCGTCGCCGAACGCAAGGCCGTGTTCGACGCCTGGGTGAAGGCGGCGAAGGGCAAGCTCTATCTCATCGCGCACGTCGGCGCGCTCGCGCTCCCCGACACGCAGGAACTCGCGCGCTACGCACAGGAAGTCGGCATGGACGCGACCTCGATCGTTCCGCCGTGCTTCTTCCGTCCGGGCTCGATCCAGGGTCTCATCGACTACATCAACGAGGCGCTCAAGTTCGCTCAGAAGCTGCCGTTCTACTACTATCACACGACGATGAGCGGCGTGAACTTCGACATGGAGGCCTTCCTCAAGGCGGCGGACGGCAAGATCAAGAACCTCGCCGGCGTCAAGTTCAACAATCCCGACCTCTACCAGTACCAGCGGTGCCTGCGCTGCTGCGGCGGCAAGTACGACATCACCTGGGGCGTGGACGAGTTCTTCGCGGGCGCCGTGGCACTCGGCGCGAAGTCGGCGATCGGCTCCACGTACAACTACTCCGCGGGTCTCTACTACAAGATCTGGGACGCCGTCAAGAAGGGCGACCTCAAGACCTCCGAGAAGTACATGAAGAAGGTCTGCGACATCGTGGACATTCTCGTCGAGTTCGGCGGCGTCGCCGCAGGCAAGGCGATGTGTGCGGTCCACGGCGTCGACCTCGGCACTGTCCGCGTCCCGCTCAAGCCGCTCACGGCCGAGCAGAAGAAGAGTATCGTCGCCCGCCTGAAGAAGATCGGCTACAAGTAAGGCGACGGCGAGGAAGGCGAAGAATTCTCTTCTGGGGCGGCGGGGACGCCGCCCCTCCGTTTTCCCGGGGTAAGAGGCAAGTGCCGGTGGGGAGGATTTTCCCAAGCAACGGGATATTTGATATAATATCGCCAATCATGGCAGAGAACATTGCAGTCTATCCGGGCACCTTCGATCCGATGACGCGGGGTCATTTCGACTTGATCACGCGGGCGGCGAAGCTCTACGACAAGCTGATCGTCGCGGTCGCGGCGACCAGCACGAAGAACGGCGCGATGTTCTCGGCCGAAGACCGCATCGCGATGATCCGCGAGGACGCGGAAAAGGCGGGGCTTGCGACTGTCGAGGTCAAGACGCTGGACACGCTGCTGGTGGAGTTCTGCCGCCGGGAGAACGTACGAGTCGTGATCCGCGGTGTCCGCGTCTATTCCGATTTCGAGTACGAGTTCCAGATGGCGCTCACCAACCGCCGCATGGCGCCGGAGATCGAGACGCTGTTCATGATGCCGAGCGAGAACCTCGCCTACGTGACCGCGTCAACGGTTCGCGAGATCGCCCGCTACGGCGGCGACACGTCCACGTTCGTCACCGAGGCCGTGCAGAAGCGGCTGGCCGGAATGAAGTCTTGATCAAGTTGAGGTTGAGGGTGAAAGAACGAGTCGCCAAGCACGTCGCCGAGTTGCCGAAGAGCGGAATTCGCAAGTTCTTCGACATTGTCGCCCAGTCCAAGGATGTCATATCCCTCGGCGTGGGCGAGCCTGACTTCGATACGCCCTGGCACATTTCGCGGGCGGCGATAACCTGCCTTGAGAACGGCGGTACGCACTACACGTCCAACCTCGGCACGCCCGCGCTCCGCCAGGCGATCTGCCGCTATCTCGACCGCCGCTTCGCCGCGACGTTCGACTGGGCGAAGGAGGTCCTGGTGACGGTCGGCGTTTCCGAGGCGATCGACCTTGCGATCCGCGCCCTCTGCGCGCCGGGCGACGAGGTGCTGTATCACGAGCCGTGCTTCGTGAGCTATTCGGCGACGATCAAGCTTGCGCATGCGACGCCCGTCGCCGTCGCGACGCGCGTCGAGGACGCGTTTCGCCTGACGGTCGAGGCGCTCGAGGCGAAGGTGACGCCGAAGACGAAGGCGCTCCTCCTCAACTTCCCGTGCAATCCGACGGGCGCGACGCTCGACCCCTCCGAGATGCGCGCGATTCTCGCATTCTGCGAGCGGCACGACATCATCCTGCTGGCGGACGAGGTTTATTCCGAGCTCAACTACGAGATCGATGACGGCGTCGCCCCGGCCGAGCAGCCGAAGCTGCCGTCCTTCGCCGCGTTCCCCGAGTATCGCGACCGCGTCATTCTCCTCAACGGCTTCTCGAAGAGCTGGGCGATGACGGGCTACCGCCTTGGCTATGCGTGCGGTCCCGTGGACATCATCGACGCGATGATGAAGATTCACCAGTACGGCATCATGTCCGCCCCGACCCTCGCGCAGGCTGCGGGCGTCGAGGCGATGGACCAGGGCGACAACGACGTCGCGCGCATGCGCCGCGAGTACAAGAAGCGCCGCGACTTCCTGGTGCCCGCGCTGAACGAGATGGACATCCGGACGCTGATGCCGAAGGGCGCGTTCTACCTCTTCCCGGACATCCGCGCGACGGGACTTTCCAGCGAGGACTTCTGCATGAAGCTCCTCAAGGACTTCGGCGTCGCCTGCGTGCCCGGTCCCGCGTTCGGCTCCTGCGCCGAAGGCTTCATCCGCATGAGCTACGCGACGAGCCTCGAGAAGATCAAGGTCGCCGCCGACCGCATCCGCAAGATGCTGCAGAGCCTCTGATGAGCGGCGGAGCAGACGATCGGGGCCAGTCCGAGATCGTCGAGGGGACGATCACGTCGGTCGTCTACCACAATGACGAGAACGGGTATACCGTCCTCCATGTCGAGCCGCCGTCGAACGGCTTCGAGCTGGCGCGGGGACGCGAGATCACCATCGTCGGCAAGGCGCAGGCCGTGTGGGAAGGCGAGGACGTCCGGGCGAGCGGACAGTGGGTGACGGACAAGGTTCACGGACGCCAGTTCAAGGCCGACGACATCACCTGCGTCGCGCCGAAGTCCATCGTCGGCATCGAGCGCTACCTCGCCTCCGGCCTCATCAAGGGCATCGGCAAGGTCCTCGCGAAGCGCATCGTCGAGACCTTTGGCGCGGAGACCCTGAACGTGCTCGAACACCAGTCCGCCCGCCTCCGGGAGGTGCCGAAGCTCGGCAAGGCGAAGATCGAGCAGATCCGCACCGCCTGGCATGCGAACGAGACGATGCGCGAGAATATGATCTTCGGACAGACCTACGGCATCTCGATCGTGAAGATGACGAAGATCGTCCGCAAGTACGGACCCGACGCCATCGCCATCATCAAGGCGAACCCCTACCGCCTCTGCCGCGACATCTGGGGCATCGGCTTCGCGACGGCGGACAAGATCGCGCTCTCGGTCGGCATCCCGAAGGATTCCCCGCTCCGCGCCCGCGCGACGCTCGCGTACACGCTCGAGGCCGAAGCCGAGGACGGCGGGCACTGCTGGACGTACGAGAACGACCTCCTCCTCCACGCGAACGAGCTCACCGAGATTCCGACCGAGATCCTCGGCGAGGCCCTCGAAGCCGAGATTGCCGAGGGACACCTCGTCGCGGAAGGCGGATCCGCAGGCGAGGAGGGGACGACTTGGGCCGAGCGCCATGACGTCACCGCGCCGCGCCGGATCTACCTCAAGTCGCTTTACTGGGCCGAGCGCCAGACCGCGGGACACGTCCGGCGCATCCTCACGTCCCCGTGCGCCTTCAAGCCGATCGACGCCGGGAAGGCCGTCGCCTGGTGGGAGGAGAAGGCGGGCTTCACGCTCGCGACCCAGCAGGCGACCGCGCTCGAACGCTGCCTCAAGAGCAAGTTCTCCATCATCACGGGCGGACCGGGCGTCGGCAAGACGACGATCATCCGCGCGCTCGTCGATATCTACACCGCGCGCAAGCTGAGGCTCGTCCTCGCCGCGCCGACGGGACGCGCCGCGAAGCGCATGGCCGAATCGGTCGGCGCGCCCGCCCAGACGATCCACCGGCTGCTCAAGTGGAACCCCGTCACCAACACATTCACCTACAACGAGGAGAACCGCTACGAGGCGGACGTCTTCATCTTCGACGAGACCTCGATGATCGACGTGAAGCTCGCGAACGACCTCCTCGCGGCCATTCCGGACGCCGCCGCCGTCGTGTGGGTCGGCGACACGGACCAGCTGCCGTCCGTGGGCGCGGGAAGCGTGCTCGGGGATCTCATCGCCTCCGGGGTCGTCGCCTCGACGCGGCTCGACAAGATCTTCCGCCAGGACTCGTCCGGCCTCATCGTCGTCAACGCCCACCACGTCAACGCGGGCGAACCGCTCGAGGTGCGCCAGGGCGACACCGACTTCTACTTCATGCGCTGCGAGGATCCGACGACCTGCGTTCAGCGGGCGATCGACTTCATGACGACGCGCATTCCGCGCAAGTTCGGACTCGATCCGCTCGCCGACGTGCAGATCCTGACGCCGATGCGCCGGAATCTGCTCGGGACGGAGAACCTCAACGTCGAGCTCCAGAAGGCGCTCAATCCGACGGGGGACGCGATCATCCGCGGCGGGACGACCTTCCGCGTCGGGGACCGCGTGATGCAGCTCCGGAACAACTACGACAAGGACGTCTACAACGGCGATGTCGGCTTCGTGAAGGCCGTGGACCCCGCGGAGCGCAAGCTCGTCGTCCTCTTCGACGGACGCCCCGTCGCGTACGATCCGGGCGACCTCGACGAACTCGTTCTCGCGTACGCGATGACGATCCACAAGTCGCAGGGGAGCGAATACCCCGCGGTGATCGTCATCCTCCACACGCAGCACTACGTGATGCTGCAGCGGAACCTTCTCTACACGGCGATTACCCGCGGCAAGAAGCTCGTCCTCCTGATGGGCGTCCCCTATGCCATCGACCAGGCGATCAAGAACAACACGGTCCGCGAACGACGGACCTCCCTCGCGGAGCGGCTGCAGGCATGAACACACGACACCTGATCCTGGCTCCGCTCCGCGGCGTGACCCTTCGCTGCTTCCGCGAGGTCTTTGCGGACGTCCTCGCCGAGGTCGGCTTCACCGAGGCCGTCACGCCGTTCATCTGTGCGAACCCCGGTCTCGATCCCCTCAAGGACCGCGAACTCAAACCCTCCAACCTTCCGCCCCTCCGTCCCTCCAACCTTCTCCTCACCCCCCAGTTCATCGGCAAGGATCCGGAGGCGCTCCGGTTCTGCCTCGAGCGGATCAAGTCGGCGGGATATGAGACGGCGGACCTGAACTGCGGGTGTCCGTTCCCGATGGTCCGCAACAAGGGACGTGGTAGCGGCATCCTGCGGACGCCGGACGTGCTGCGCCGGATGATGGAGGTCGGCTGCGAGGTGATGGGGCCGGGCCGGTTCTCCGTGAAGACACGGCTCGGGGTGAAGCGGACGGACGAGCTCCTCCAGCTCATGCCGCTCGTCAACGAATTCCCGCTCCGCTTCCTCACCGTCCACGCCCGTACCGCCGAACAGATGTACGAGGGCGCCTGCGACACGGACGCCCTGCGAAAGGTTCAGGAGGTTGCGAAGGTTCCGGTCGTCCCCAACGGAGACCTTCCGCTTTCAACCCTCCAACCCTCCAGCCCTCCAACCTTCCAACCCTCCGCTCTCATGATCGGCCGTCCGTTCCTCCGCTACCTGGGCGGACGCGCGGACATCGGCGAGCTCCTCGACCGCTATGTCGAGGCGTCGCGGGCGGAGCTCCACGGGGAGCGTCCCGTCCTCGGCCGGCTCAAGGAGCTGCTCGCGTACTGGAAGGACCTCCCGGACTGGCGTCGGCGCTGGCAGATCGCGAAGATGGCCCGCTCGCTTGACGAGCTGAAGGTCTGGTAGGCTCAGAATGTGATATAATTACCCGAAATGAACAGAGATATCGTTTGCATTGGCGCCGGCTACATCGGCGGACCTACGATGGCGGTGATTGCGCAGAAGAATCCTTCGCGCAAGGTCTATGTGGTGGACATCAATCCCGACCGCATCGCGGCCTGGAATTCGGACAACCTGCCGATTTACGAGCCTGGACTCGACGAGGTGGTGCGGGAGGTCCGCGGACGCAACCTTTTCTTCACGACGGACATCGAGGGCTGCATCAGGAAGTGCGACATCATCTTCGTGGGCGTGAATACGCCGACGAAGATGTTCGGGCGCGGCGCGGGCCGGGCGAGCGACCTCCAGTTCTGGGAGGCGACGGCGCGCAACATCGCGAAGTGCGCCGAGTCCGACAAGATCGTCATCGAGAAGTCGACGCTGCCCGTGCGCACGGCGGCGGCGATGGGCGCGATCCTGAACACGCACGAGCATCTCCGGTTCACGGTCCTCTCCAATCCTGAGTTCCTGGCCGAGGGCACGGCGATCCGCGACCTGCAGGCGCCGGATCGCGTCCTCATCGGCGGACCCGACGACGCGGCGGGTCGTCAGGCCGTCGGGGAACTCGTCGACATTTATGCGGGCGAAGGCGACGCCTGGGTGCCGCGCGAGCGCATCCTCACGACGAACGTCTGGTCGGCCGAGCTCACGAAGCTTGCGGCGAACGCGATGCTGGCGCAGCGCGTCAGCTCCGTGAACGCGCTGTCGCAGCTCTGCGAGGCGACGGGGGCGGACATCGCCGAGGTCGCTCGCGTGATGGGTGCCGACACGCGCATCGGATCGAAGTTCCTGAAGGCCGGGCCCGGCTTCGGCGGCAGCTGCTTCAAGAAGGACGTCCTCAACCTCGTCTACCTCTGCGAGTCCTTCGGCCTCGCGGACGCGGCCGCGTACTGGAACCAGGTGATCGCGATGAACGACTCGCAGCAGCGCCGCATCGTCGAGCGCCTCTTCGCGGCGCTCTTCAACACCATCGCCAACAAGAAGATCGCGATCTTCGGCTTCGCCTTCAAGGCGGACACGGGCGACACGCGCGAGACGCCGTCGGGCGCCGTGGTGCGGATGCTGCACGAGGAGCACGCGCACCTCGCGATCACCGATCCGAAGGCGCTGCCCAACGCGCGCAAGGACCTTGCGGACATGGCCGACGGCGGGGAGTGTTCGGCCTCGACGGACAAGTCCCGCCCGATGCGGACGGGGACGGTCGACTTCACCGAGGATCCGTACGAGGCCGCGAAGGACGCCGACGCGGTCCTCGTGATGACGGACTGGAAGCTTTACCCGGCCCTGGATTGGGCGAAGGTCTACGCGCTGATGCGCAAGCCCGCCCTCGTCTTCGACACGCGGAACTGCCTCGACACCGCCGCGCTCCGCGCAATCGGCTTCAAGACGCTGAACATCGGGAAATAGCGGCTTGCACGCCTTGCGCGGAAGATGTGATTTTTGGTAAAATAAGAAAGTTATTTTCGCAAGAGAACCCATCAACAGAACAAACAGGAGAGAGACAATGGGCGAGGTTATCGGTGCTGGTGAACTGCACAAGGGCGTGAAGCTGCTGATTGACGGCGAGCCGTGGGAAATCACGGAGTTCGACTTCTCGAAGCCGGGCAAGGGCCAGGCCATCTACAACTGCAAGCTGCGCAACATGATGACGGGCGGCGGCATGAGCCGCAGCTACCGTTCGGGCGACAAGTTCGAGAAGCCCGAGCTCATCCAGCGCAGCGTGACGTACTCCTACGACGACGGCACGGCCTACGTCTTCACGGACGAGAACTTCGAGGAGATCCGCGTCTCCCCCGACGTCATGGGCGACAAGAAGTACTTCCTGATGGACGAGATGGAAGTCAAGGCGCTCTTCTTCAACGACCGTGTCATCGGCGTCGACCTCCCGCAGCTCGTCGAGCGCAAGGTGGTCAAGGTCGAGCCCGGCGTGAAGGGCAACACCGCGAGCGGCAAGGTCACGAAGCCGGCGACGGTCGAGGGCGGCTACGTCTGCCCCGTCCCGCTCTTCATCAACG
>CAMEZU010000016.1 GCA_945947925.1 uncultured Verrucomicrobiota bacterium | reverse complement strand
TCAACATGACGCAGCACGTCTACTTCAACTTCAAGGGCGAGGCCGGCGGCACGATTGAGGACCACATCCTCAAGATTGCGGCGAAGAACTGCACGCCGACGGACGCGGGGCAGATTCCGACGGGTGAGATTGCGCCTGTGAAGGGCACGCCGTTCGACTTCACGAAGGGCATGCGCATCGGCGAGCGGATCAACGAGAAGAACGAGCAGCTCGAGTTCGGCCGCGGCTACGACCACAACTGGGTGCTCGACAAGGGCGAGATGATGACCGGCAAGAAGACCGGGAAGCTCGTCTTTGCGGCGAAGGTCTCCTGTCCGCTCAACGGCCGCCTGCTTGAGGTCTACACGACCGAGCCCTGCCTCCAGGTCTACACGTCCAACTGGTCCGACTACAACCAGACGGCGAAGGGCGGCGAGCATCTCTCGTTCCGCTGCGGCCTTGCGCTCGAGACGCAGCATGCGCCCGACTCGCCGAACCGTCCCGAGTGGCCGACCACGTTCGTGAAGGCGGGCGAGGTCTACAAGTCGGCGACGGAATTCCGCTTTGGCGTCGAGGACTGACCGTGGACGAGGCGTCGCCCAAGAAGACCAGCTTCACCTACGAGCTGACGAACGACCAGCAGGAGCTCCTGCTGGGCGTCATGGTGAACGGCAACTACCGCAAGCGGGAGGTGCCGTATTCGCTGTGGTCGATCGAAGGCGACCACTTCAACGCGACGCTCTACGCGAAGGAGAAGCACGGCAAGCGCAAGCTCTGCATCCAGGGCTCGAAGGCGGAGGACTTCGTCCTCTTCGTCCTCGAGCCCAACGTGCTGGGCGCGGCGTCGCTCGGCTACGAGCACGAGCTCAATCCGGAGCTTTTCAGCGCGCATGCGGGCAGCGACGAGTCGGGGAAGGGCGACTTCTTCGGTCCGCTCGTCGTCTGCTGCGCGTATACGGACGAGGTTCTGTCCGAGCAGATCCAGGCGCTCGGGGTGAAGGACTGCAAGCAGATGACGGACAAGGCGGTGCTGACGGCGGGCGCGAAGCTCCGGGCGCTGCTCGGTTCGGACGGCTATGCCGTCGTCAAGCTCGGTCCGGCGGCCTACAACCGCCTTTACGCGAAGATCAAGAACATCAACCGCCTGCTGGCGTGGGCGCACGGCACGGCGATCGAGGAGCTGCTCGAGAAGCGTCCGTCGTGCAACCGCGTGGTCGTCGACCAGTTCGCGCCGACGGAGGCGACGATCCGGCGGGCGCTGAAGACGCGCGGCAAGGCGGCGACCGTCGACCAGCACCACAAGGCCGAGAGCGACATCGCGGTCGCGGCGGCCTCGGTGATCGCGCGCGAGCTCTTTCTCCGCGACATGCAGAAGATGACCGAAGAGGTCTTCGGTCCGCCGGCCGAGGGACGGCCCGACATCCCGATCGGCTCCTCCGATCCGCGCGACCGGGCGACGGCGGAGCAGATGGTGCGCGAGCACGGTCCCGTGTGGCTGATGAACCACTGCAAGGCGCATTTCCAGACGACGGACAAGGTGCTCGCGGCGGTCGGGAAGTCTCGCGCCGACTTGCCGCCGGAAGGTCAGGTCACCTCTGCCGCGGCCCGGGCCAACGCCCCATCTTGATGTTCAACCCTCTCACCCTCCAACCTTCTAACCCTCCAACTCACGCATCATGCTTCTTCTTGCCAATTCACTGATTGACGGATTCCTCAACTCCAACGGCATCGGCCAGGGCATCGTGGTCCTTCAGGTACTGGGGTCGATCATCATGGTCGCCGCGATCGTCGGCAAGTGGCAGGAGCTGTCCTTCGTCTCGCGGGCGACGCGGCGGTTCCTGCGCGATTTCGCGACGGGTGCGGACGTTCTCGAGTATTACATCAAGCGCCGTCCGACGGCCACGACGGGCCTGGAGAGCATTTACCGCGAGACGAGCGAGCGCCTGCTCAAGATGCTGACGCCGGACGTCCGTACGGTGCTGGTGGGGCGTCAGAGCGAGAACGGAGACATTGCGGCGCTGTCGAACCACGAGATCGAGCTGATTCGCGGCACGTGCGAGCACGCGCTGGACGAGGAGGAGATCCGGGTGGAGCACGGCATGGGCGTCATCGCGACGGTCGTCGCGCTGTCGCCGATGCTCGGCCTCCTGGGAACGGTGTGGGGCGTGCTGGATGCGTTCGCCGAAATGGGCACGCAGGGAAGCGCGAGCCTGGCGACGATCGCGCCGTCCATTTCCTCCGCGCTGGTGACGACGGTCGTCGGACTCCTGATTGCGATTCCCGGCGTGATCGCCTTCAACCAGATGAATGCGACGATCCGCAGCGTGACGAGCGACATGGAGGGTTTTGCGGACGAGCTGATCGGTCGCGTCGCATGCGAGTTCCAGGGAAGGGGCGCGTAAGATGTCGCTGAAGCGCAGACGCGTGCGGGGCGAGAAGCCGAAGGCGACGGTCGACATGACCTCGCTGATCGACCTGACGTTCCTTCTGCTGGTGACGTTCATCGTGACCCTGCCGGCCCTTGAGCTGGGCGTGACCGTTCAGCTGCCGCAGGGCAAGACGAACAAGCTGCCGTCGAAGGACAACAAGGCGAACACGATCACGATCGACGACAAGAACAACATCACCTTTCACGGTGACAAGCCGCTGACGCTGGACGAGCTTCGGGAGGAGCTCGAGCGCTCCCTGAAGGAAGACCCGGACCTTCCGGTGCTGATCCGCGGGGACGAGCGGCTGAACTACGGTTCCATTATGGACGTCGTGAAGATTCTCAACGCCTGCAAGGTTTCCAAGATGGCGCTGGTGACGAAGGGGGACTGACCGCGTGTATCCGGACAGCGAGAGAAAGCCGGCGGTTTTCGACGCGATTCACATCCTGATCGCGGTCGTCCTTCATGTCGTCCTGTTCGGGGGACTGTGGCTGATGGGTGTCATCGGAACGGAGGAAGAGTCGGACGAGGAAGTCATCCCCATCGAGTGCCTGGTGGTCGTTCACGAGAACCTGGACGGGGACGAGAACGACGAACCGCCCGAGCGGGATGTGGTGAAGACGGAGACGCCTCCGCCGACGCCCCCTCCGCCACCCGACCCGCCGGTCGTGACGCCGCCGTCGGTGCCCGATGACAATCCCTTCGTCGTCGAACCGCCGAAGCCGCCGAAACCGCCCGAGCCCCCGAAGCCCACGGAAGTGAAGAAGCCCGACCCTCCGAAGCCGCCGAAACCGCCGAAACCGACGCGGGAGGAGATCCTCGCGCGCATCCGCGGCGAGACGACGATCGTCAAGAGCGATCCGCCGAAGCACAACGGCCGTACCGAGCGGCGTCCGAAGGACTGGGACAGGCTGCTGGCGGCGGGAGCGCGTCCTTCCAACCGCAACCGGGGGCTGGACGCGACGGAGGAGCAGCGGTGCGCGGGCCTCATCAAGGCGGCGTTCTACGAGAAGTGGCATCCGCGGCCGCCGTGGACGATGGACCTTAAGAAGATGACGCTGCATGTGGAGTTCGACAAGCAGGGACGGGTGAAGGCCTTTCGCCTGACAGGCAGTTCGGGCGATGCGGCGGCGGACCGGACGGTTCTCTCGGCGGCGCGGAGCGTTGGCCGCGTGAGCGGACTGACGGCGGCCTACCTGGAGCGTCATCCGACGAGTACGATCATTTTCGAGGTGGAGCCCCGGTGAGGGGCGAAAGGGGCGGACGATGGTGATGTCGCTTGCGAGTGCGTGTCTGGCTGCGATCACGCTGGAGGGCGTGGCCGGTTCGGGGCTTGTGGCCACGTGCGAACTTGACACGAACAATCCGCGCTTGGGCGATCCCGTCCAGCTGTCGGTCTGCTTTCGGGCGGACGGAGACTTCGACTTCGAGTCGCTTCATCCGCCGAAGATCGCCTCTGCGTTCGACGCGGGCGACTGGCGGGTCGACGATTCCAACGTGCGGACCGAGACGCTGCGGATGATTCCGCGCAACGAGGACTCGGCGATCGTCGGCCGTGTCTTCACGTACGACGTGCGTCCGATGAAAGACGGGCTGACGTCCATTCCCGCACTCGAGTTCGCGTATTCGAACGTGGTCGAGGGAGCGGTCGGAACGGTCGTGTCGGAGCCGGTCCCGGTGCACGTGCGGCCGGGCGCCAGCGTCGTGCTGGTCGAGCGGGAGAACGCGACTGTCGCGCTGCCGCAGCCGGACGGACTCTTCGTCAATCTTGAGGCGAGCCCGTGGCGGTCGGCCGAGGGACTGTCGGAAGACGACCTGTTCGCGTGGCGGAAGGCGTGTCTCGCGCCGACAGCCGAGGCGTTCGCGTCCTTTGCGTTCCCCGAGGCGCGCTTCAACGAGGCGGCCTGCGAGACGCTGGCGGGCAACTGGTCCCGCGCGCTGGCGCTGTATGCGAAGCTGGAGTGGCAGGTCGGGCAGACGCCCACGCTGGAGCGCGGCATCGTCGCGGCGCTGGCCTGCAAGGAGAACAGTCCGTCGGTCGAGCTGCCGGTCTGGCGTCAGGTGTTCCGTCCGATCCTGCGCTTCGCGCTGTGGGGACGCGTCCTGGCGGTCCTGGCGGCCCTGCTGGCCGTCGGTCTGCTGACCTGGGGCGTGCGTCGGCTCGTCCGGGCGTTTGCCGCCGTCGCGCTGGTGCTGGCGGTGTCCGTCGGGACGGCGAGGGCGGCGGATCCCTTTGCGGAGATGGAGCAGATGCGGCGCCTGATGGACAGGCAGATGCAGCAGATGATGAACGGAAGCTTCCCGTCCTTCGGCGGCGGCTTCCCGTCCTTCGGCGGCGGCATGAACCTCGTCGTCAACGGCACGCCCGTTCCGGAGGCGGAGATCAGGGCGCGGGTGCTGCTGGAGCATCCGGAGCAGTCCGTATCCGCCCCGTTCGACATCGTGCTCGAACTCGAGGCTCCGAAGGACTGCACGCTGGAGCGGCTTCGGCTGTCCGCGACGCAGGACGTCGGGCTGGAGATTACCGGGGCGGCGGTGCCGCTGACCGACGGACAGTCGGACAATCCGAGCAACCAGGTTCGCCGCCTGTCGGTGCCGGTCCGCTGCACGCTTCCGTTCAAGGGTCCTCTGACCTTCGAGCTTTCCGGCACCTGCACGCGGCGGATGCGCGTCGAAACGGGGCGCGGCCGTTACATGAACAGCACGAGCTCGACTTCGTTTCAGGCGGAGACGCCGCCGGTCGCATTCGACGTGTCGACGCCGGGGGAGGGGCGTCCCGAGAACTATTCCGGCGCGGTGGGCGTGCGTTTCCGGCTGAGGCAGTCCGCCGACCGGACGCAGGTCCGGACGAACGACGTCGTGACCTTGTCCTGTCGGCTTGACTACGCCGGCTACCTGCCGTCCGAGTTGCGTGCGAAAGGACGTCACTACGCCGACGAGCGGGGCCGGACGTGGATGGAGTTCCGCCGCTATTTCGTGGCGGACGGCGCGCCCGAGACGGACGGCTTTTCGCTGTCTTACTATGACGCGGAGAAGCGGGCCTACGCGACGGTCTCGTGTCCCGGCGTTGTGCTCGGATACGTATCCGACGACGAAGAGCAGGGCCCGACGGTCGTTGATGCCGTTGCCGAAGACGCCGACGGGGGCGAGCTCGTGAAGGTGCGTTTCGCGCCGTTCGAGAGCGCGGCCGAAATCGGCACGGTGCCGTGTCGGGCGGAGTCGCTGAAGGTGACCGAGACCAGCGGACGCTGGGTGCGGGTCGACGACGGCCGGATGGCGGGATGGATCAAGAAAGAGGAGTTGCCATGAAGGGCAGACCGCGTCTTTTCCTTTCGCCGCCGTGGGTCGGTCCCGAGGAGCGGCGGGCGGTGGAGAGGGCCTTCGATTCCGGCTACGTGGCGCCGTGCGGACCGCTCGTCGACGCCTTCGAGCGGGAGCTGGCGAAACTGTCCGGGCGGAAGTATGCCGTCGCGGTCTCGAGCGGCACGGCCGCACTCGACCTGCTGATGGCCCATCTCGGCGTGGACGCGTCCTGGACGGTAGTCGCGCCGACGCTCACGTTCGTGGCGACGGTCGGTCCGGCCCATCACCGCGGCGCGCGGCTCGTCTTCGTCGATTCGGACGCGACGGGCAACGTCGATCTTGCGCTCCTCGAGCGGGCGCTCTCCGACCTGAAGGGCGGCAGGGTCCTGGTCCTCGGCGTCGACCTCTACGGACGCTGCTGCGACTACCGGGCGATCGGGCGCCTGTGCCGCCGCTACGGGGCGGTCTACGTCTCCGACAGCGCCGAGGCGGTCGGGGCGAAGACGGAACGGGGCGAGCCGGCGGGCAGCGCGGGCCTCGCGGCCGTCTATTCCTTCAACGGCAACAAGATCGTCACGACCTCGGGCGGTGGCGCCGTGGTCACCGATTCGAAGCGCCTCGCCGACCACGTCCGCAAGCTGGCGCAGCAGAGCCGCGAGACGTGCGTCTGGTACGAGCACCGCGAGGTCGGCTACAACTACCGCCTGAGCAATCTGCTCGCAGGCGTCGGCCTCGCCCAGCTCGCGAAGCTGCCGGCGATACTCGAAGCCCGCCGCCGCAATCACGACTTCTACCGCGGTCTCGGACTCGACTGCCTGCCGGCCGGGACGGGGAACTGCTGGCTGACGGTCGCGCTGCTGTCGACGCGGCGTGACCGCGACCGGATGCTCGACCGCCTGGCGAAGGCCGACATCGAGGCGCGCCCGGTCTGGAAGCCGATGCACCTCCAGCCTGTGTTCGCGGGCTGTCCCGTCTACGGCGGGGCGGTTTCCGAGGACCTCTTCGCGCGCGGCATCTGCCTGCCGTCCGGAACCGGACTCGCCGAAGACGATTTAACCCGCATTGCCGACGTTTTGCTATAATGTAGAAACCTATGCGTCACCGTCCTCTTCTTCCGATCCTCCTGTCCGGCCTGCTCGCCGGATGCTCCCTCTTTCGCGGAGAGGAGCCGGACGGCGTTCTTGACGCGACCGACTGGTTCGAGGTGACGCCGTCGAACGGCGTCTGGGACGAGGAATACGGCCGGACGTCCGATCCCCAGAGCTGCTCGTTCCGCTTCCGCGTGCTGCGCGAGACAGAGGGCCTGGTGGTCGAGGCGATCGTTCGGGACGACGTCGTCGTGACCGACGACAGTCCCTTCAGTGCCGAAGCCGTGCGCACGGCAGCGTGCAAGCCGTGGAACGACGACACGTTCCAGTGCTATTTCGACGGAGACCTGGACGGCTCGCCCGACGCGCGGTCGCAGAAAGGAACGGTCTGGGGCGGCGAATACGTTCTGACCGCGAACGGCGTCGGGATGAGCGACCACTCCTCCTGTCCCGGCGGCTTCGGTCAGAAGTGGGGCGGGCGCGTCTACGTGACGCGCGAGGAGGCGAACGCCTGCGTGCTCGACTACCGTCTGTGGTTCTCGTGGGCCTGTCTCGGCCTGCCCCGTCCGCCGGCGCCGGAAGCGGACGTGACCTTCGGCTTCAACGCCTGCGTGCACGATGACGACGACGGCGGACGCGCCGACCGCGCGCTGTACTGGAAGGGCACCCCGGCGATGCCCTACAGCGACGAAAGCAAGTTTCAGCGAATCACTCTCAAGGGAAGGGCCAAAAAATGAACCGATTCAAGATCTCCTGTCTGACGTGTGCGGCGGCGTTGGCCGCCGGTGTCCCGGCGCTGGCCGACGAGGCGGCGCCTGCCGACTCTCCGCTCGCGGCCGAGGCCCGCGCCTTCGGCTACAAGGGCGATGACCTCGCCGCCGCGACGAACGTGTCCTATGTCGTGACCGGCGCGGCCGTCACGAATTGGATTCCCGAGAGGGTGCTGACCGTCGTCGAGGACTATCCGTTCACGGCGAACGAGAAGAAGGTGCTGGAGCTGTCCGGCGCCCTGTGCCCCGGCGCGAGTTACGAGAAGATTCCCGAAGGCTTCGCCAAGGACGGCGACGAGCCGTGGTTCACCTGGTGGACGAAGAAGGTCACGTCGTTCGGGCTCGAGGGACGCACGGGTCTCCTGACGCACTATGACGAGGACCGGCGGATCTGGGAGTCGAGCGAGTCCTACTTCTCCTCCTATTCCGCGACGAAGGAGGAGGCCGAGAAGAAGCTGGCCGTGCTACGCGAGGCGCTCGCTGCCTCCTGTGGCGTGCTGAAGTTCCATTCCCTGAAGAACGGCTGGATCGCCGAATACGTCCGCCTTTGCGTGATGGGCGTCGTGGGGCAGCGTCCTGACGGCACCTGGTCGGCGATGCTCGATCTCCACGACAAGTGCAACTACGGCTGCGGCCGCTGGGAGCCCGTCGCCGAGCAGCAGGCGCGGCGCGACAACTACGAGTATGCAAAGGCCGTGCGCGCTTGGCAGGCGAAGGTCCGCGAGATCGTCGAGAAGAACCGCGCCGCCGTGGCGAAGAAGGCCGAGGAGGCGGGCCTCGCCGGATTCCCCGAGGCCGAGCAGACGGGAACGGCTGGCAACGGCCTTCCGATGATGGGCCTGTTCGGGCGGACCGATTCCGCCGAGACGGACGAGGCGGCCGCGCGCCTTTTCGAGTCGATGTGGAACGAGCGGGTCGCCGCGGTGACGAACGCCCTCGGCGTCGTCGCGCAGGGCGAGATCGCGAAGCAGGACTTCCCCGGCATGGGCGCGCAGTGGTCGCTCACCTTCACGAGCGACCTCTACCAGGCACGTCTTGACGCGGCGCTTCCGGTGATGCCCGAACCCGCGCCGCCCGCCGAAAGCGAGGAAGCGGCTGAGGCGCCTGCGGAGAAGCCGTCCGTCGCCTGCCCGTGGCGCATCCTCTTCGTCGAGAACCTGCAGCCGGGCTTCGTCCTGCCGACCAAGCCCCAGCCCAAGAAGAAATGAAGAAGGCGCTTGTTCTCGGGTACGGACGCAGCGGCAAGGCCGCCGAAGCCGTCCTGAAGGCGCAGGGCTACGAGGTTGCCGTCGCCGACGGGTACGATCTTGTCGTCGCGAGTCCGGGTCTGCGCGTCGAAAGCGAGTTGCAGCTCGGCGTCGAACGCCTGCGGCGGCTCGGGGTCAAGCTGCTTGCGGTGACCGGCTCCAAGGGCAAGTCGAGCGTCGTCAAGATTGTCGCCGAGGCGCTGAACCTGGCGGGACGCAAGGCGGTGCCGTGCGGGAACTACGGTCTGCCCGTCTGCGACGTGCCCGAGGACTGCGAGTGGGCCGTCGTCGAGGTGAGCTCCTTCCAGCTTGAGACGACGACGTTGCCGCCCGACGCCTTTGTCGCTGCGGCCATCCTCAATCTCCAGGAAGACCACCTTGACCGTCACGGCTCGGCGGCCGTCTACCACGGACTCAAGCGCAAGCTTCTCGGCATGGCCGCGTTCGCCTACGACTGCGCGGCCAGCGCGACGGCGGACGCGTTGCTGGCCGGCTCGTACTTCGACAACGACATCCTGCGCCCGAACGGACGCATCGCCGTCGCGCTGATGCGGGCGGCCGGACTCGATGACGGCCAGGTCGCCGCTGCGTTTGCGTCCTTCCGTCCGCTCCCGCACCGCATGAACGAGGTCGGCGTCTTCGGCGGCGTGCGCTGCATCGACGACTCCAAGGCCACCTCCCTCGCCGCGCTCGCCGCAGGCGTCACGATGGCCGGAACCGGCGTACGCCTGATCGCCGGCGGGCTCCCCAAAGGAGATGACCCGAATTCAGTCAAAGAGCTATTGACTAATCAGGTCAAAAAAGTGTATCTTATAGGGGCTTGCGCGGAAACCTTCGCTACCGCCTGGTCGGAGGCTGTGGACTGCGAGGTCTGCGGGACGATGGATCGGGCGGTGGCGGTTGCGATGCGCGAGTCGAAACCTGGCGAAACAGTCTTGCTTTCTCCAGGAACGGCAAGTTTCGATCAATTTAAAAGCTACGGTGAACGCGGGGATGTCTTCGCGGCCTTGGTGAAAAAAGAAGGACAGTGCAAAAAATGAACAAGATTGGTGTGGTTCTCGGTGTTGCGACGGTGGCGGTCCTGTCGGGCTGTATGGATCCGAACTACAAGGGGCATCGGAAGTCGGTCTTCACGACCAACCAGCCCGTGGCGACCGATGTGGTCGAGCCCGCCAAGCCGGTTCAGCCGGTCCAGGCGCTGCCGCCCGACACCCCTGACGCGACCACCACCATCGTCGTCAACGACGACATCGACACGAAGCCGGTCGTGAAGCCCGTCGACACGAAGCCCGTCGTCGACAAGCCGGCGGCGCCCGAGACGACGACCTACATCGTCCAGCGCGGCGACACGCTTTCGAAGATCTCGAAGAAGACCAACATCACGATCAACGCGATCAAGCGCGCGAACCCGCAGCTCAAGAACGACACGGTCCGCCTCGGCCAGAAGCTCACGCTTCCCGGCAAGGTCGAGATCGGCGAGCAGACCGTCCCGGAAGGCGCCTTTGCGAAGCCTGCGGCCAAGCCGGCGGCGAAGCCCTATGCCCCGTACGCGGGCGCGACGCAGGAGTATGTCGTCAAGAGCGGCGACGTGCTGGGTACGATCGCCCGCAAGAACGGCATTTCCGTCCGCCAGCTCAAGGATCTGAACGGCCTTTCGTCGGATGTCGTCCGCATCGGCCAGAAGCTTCGCGTTCCGGCCGGCAAGGCCGCCGTCGCCAGGGCTGCGGCGCCGGCAAAGCCCGCGGCGTCCTCGGCGGTTGTGAAGACGTCGGCCAAGGCTGCGTCCGTTCCGACGCAGACCAAGGCGCAGGAAGAGAAGGCTGACGTCGAGAAGAAGGCCGATGCCCCGGCGAGTGACGCGACGAAGCCGGCCGTTGAAGAGCCGGTCGTCGAGACGCCTGCTGAGAAGTATGTCAACTACACCGTGCAGGACGGCGAGGACCTTGTCGGCATCTCGATCAACTTCGACCTGACGACTTCCGAGATCCGTCAGCTGAACAACCTTTCGGACGATGCGCCGGTCACGCCGGGCATGGTCCTGAAGCTTCCCGCCGGCTCCGTTCAGGCTCAGTAAGGCAACGTGCGCAGGTCCGCACTCTATCTGCTCGGCCTAGCCGTCACGATTCTCGTGGCGCTAGGCCTTGTCGTTCTGTCCAGCGCGAGCGAGGTCCGGAGCATCCGCATCTGCGGCAAGCCCTGGTACTTCGTGACGCGGCAGTTGCTTTTCATCGCCCTCGGCATTTTTTCAGCTGTCGGCGTGGCGCTGATGGACTACCATCGCTGGAAGGACCGCCGCTGGATGTCGATCGGTCTGGCGGCGCTCGTCTTCGTTGCGCTTTGCGCGGTCTTCCTGTTCCCGGCGATCAAGGGCTCTCACCGGTGGATTCCGCTGCCCGGCGGCATCAGCGTCCAGCCCAGCGAGGTGGCGAAGCTTGCGACGGTCGTCCTCGTGTCCGTCTGGCTTGACCGCATCGGCTGGAAGGTCGAGCTTCTGCTGCACGGCGCCGTCTATCCGGGGCTGCTGATCGGCTTCTTCGCGCTGCCCGTCATCCTGGAGCCTGACTTCGGCTCGTTCATGGTCATCGGCCTGGTGGGCCTGATGCTCATGTTCGTCGCCGGCACGCGGATTCTTCACCTGGGGCCGATCGCCCTGCTGGCCGCTGGCATCGGCATCTGGAAGATCATGCACAACGCGAACCGCATGGCGCGACTCGGTCCGTTCATCGCGGCGGTGGCGTCTTTTCTCGGTCTCGGCGGGGACATGGACGCGCAGATGGACGATCCCGCCGCCTATCAGGCCAACCAGTCGGTGATCGCCATCCGCCGCGGCGGACTCCTCGGCGTCGGCATCGGTCGTTCGATGCAGAAGCAGAACTACCTTCCCGAGGCATGGACGGACTTCATCTTCGCCGTCGGTGCTGAGGAGATGGGGCTTGTCTTCAGCGCCACCGTCATCATCGTCTTCTGCGCGTTCTTCGGCCTGTGCATCTACATCGCGCGCAAGGCGCCGGACCGGTTCGGGCGTCTGCTCGTGATAGGCATGTCGGCGATCGTGTTCTTCCAGGCGATGTTCAACATCGGCGTTGTCTGCAAGGCGTTGCCGACAAAGGGCATGGCGTTGCCGTTCTTCAGCTACGGCGGCACGAACATGGTCACGTCCTTCGTGGCCGTCGGCTTCATCTTCTCCGTCGGCCTCCGCGCGCTGAAGGAGAAGGACACGAAGCGCAGTCTCGGCAGAAAGGCGTTCGCCAACTGACGCCATGGCAGACGGAACGTCACAGGACAAGCCGCTCTCGGTCTCCGCGCTGACGCAGGGACTGAAGAGCCTCATCGAGGGACGCTTCTCCAAGATCTACGTCGAGGCGGAGATCAGCGGGTGGCGTCCGTATCCGAGCGGACACGTCTACTTCACGCTCAAGGACCGGGACGCGCAGGTCTCGGCCGTCATGTTCAAGGCGAACTTCGAACGCTGCAAGGCGCGTGCGGCCCTGAAGGACGGCGCCAAGGTCGTCGTCTATGCGAACTGCACCGTCTATGCGCCGAGGGGCAACTACCAGCTCGTCGTCCTTGCCGCGAAACTCGTTGGCGAAGGGGACCTCATGCAGCGCTACCTCGAGCTCAAGGCGAAGCTCGAGCAGGAAGGGCTCTTCGCCGCGTTGCGCAAGCGTTCGCTCCCGTTCCTCCCGCGCCGCATCGGCCTCGTGACGAGCCCCGCGGGCGCCGTTGTCCACGACATGTGCCGCGTCCTCATGCGTCGCTGTCCCGCCGTGGAGATCCGCCTCTATCCCGCATCCGTTCAGGGTGCCGATGCGCCGGCTTCGATCGTCGGCGGCATTTCGTACTTCAACCTGATGGCGGACAAGGACTGGGCGGCCGACCTCCTCATCGTCGGGCGCGGCGGCGGTAGCTTCGAGGATCTCTTCTGCTTCAACGACGAGGCGCTCGTCCGGGCCGTGGCCGCTTCGCGCATCCCGACGATTTCCGCGGTCGGGCACGAGACGGACTTCACGCTCTGCGATTTTGCGGCCGACGTTCGCGCCGGCACACCGTCCATCGCCGCCGAACTGGCCGTTCCCGACCTTCGGGACATCAGGCGCCGCCTCGAGAAGGCTTCCGGCGGCATGGTCTCCACCCTGCGCGCCAAGTACGAGTGGTTCGCCCAGCGCGTGGACGGACTTTCCGACAACGTCTCCCAGGTCCTCTGGCGCTACGAATCCGACGTGCGCAAGCGCGTCGACGCCCTGGCCGGACGCGTTCGTCTCGTCGGCGTGGGGCTCGCTTCGGCCTGCGACCGTCATCGCCACGCCGTCGACCGCCAGGCCGAGGCGATGGCGACCGCCCTGAAGCTCCGCCTGGTGAAGGCCGAGGCGTCCCTCAAGGAGCTTTCGGCCAAGCTCGGCCTCCTCTCGCCGTATTCTGTCCTCGACCGCGGCTACTCGCTCACGACCGACGAGCACGGGAGGGTCGTCCGCGAGGCGTCTGCCGTCGCCGTCGGCACTCGTCTGAGGACGCGTCTTCAGAAGGGCGTCGTCGAGTCCGTCGTCTGCTGACAGAAAATGTAAACTGCAAAACGTTCGTTTTACATTTTACTGACGAAAATTTGTCAAATTGTGTCTGCTTCTGACGCTCGATTTGTGATATAATTTCAGTCAATTTATCCCTTACAGGAAGACACAAATGAAGCAGTATAACGTTGGTTTGGTGGGTGTCGGTGCGGTCGGCACCGAGATGATCAAGTGCCTCAAGGAGCGCAATTTCCCGTGCGGCAAGGTCGCCGTGTTCGCGTCGCGCGAGCGTGACGAGCAGATTCTGGGCGAGACGTATCACGTGATGCCCGCGACCGAGAAGTCGTTCGACGGCCTTGACATCGTCCTCTTCGCCGGCAAGACGGACGTCGCCATCCAGCTCAAGGACGCCGTCGTCAAGGCGGGCGCCAAGATGATCGACAACTCGCGTGCGTTCCGCCAGGATCCGGATGTCCCGCTGGTGGTGCCGCAGGTGAACCCCGAGGACCTCGACTGGAACCACGGCGTCATCGCGAACCCGAACTGCACGACCGCGATCATGCTCGAGGCCGTCGCGCCGCTCCACAAGGCCAAGAAGCTGAAGCGCCTCATCGCGTCCACCTACCAGGCCGCCTCCGGCGCCGGCGCTCCCGGCCTGCAGGAGCTTGAGGACCAGATCCGCGCCTATGCTGCGGGCAAGCCGCTCGAGGTCAAGGCCTTCGCGCACCAGCTCACGTACAACCTCATCCCGCACATCGACAAGTTCGACACCGAGAACTGGTACACGCTTGAGGAGCTCAAGATGCGCAACGAGGCGCGCAAGATGCTCCACGCGCCGGAGCTCATGCTCAGCTGCACGTCGGTCCGCGTGCCGATCGCCCGCGCCCACTCCGAGTCGCTCAACCTCGAGTTCGAGGAGGACATCACGCCCGAGGAGGCGCGTGAGATCCTGCGTGCGTCGACGGGCGTCAAGGTCGTCGACGATCCGCTGAACAACGTCTATCCGATGCCGCTCGACGCGACGGCGAAGTACGACGTCCTCGCGGGTCGCATCCGCCAGGACATCTCCCGCCACGACAAGAAGGGCCTCGACATGTTCGTGTCGGGCGACCAGCTCCTCCGCGGCGCCGCCCTCAACGCGGTCGAGATTGCCGAGCACCTCATCTCGCGCGGCCTCATCTGATTTCGCCGGGACAGGCACGTCATGCCGCCGTCAGGCACACTTACAATGAAAGGAAAATTGTGATGAACTACCTCAAGATTGCAAGTGCCGCCCTGGCGGCGTTTGTGTTGCTCAACGCCGGCGACGCCGGAACGGTCCGGGCGGCGGAGTCCGCTGCGGTCCGGAAGGCCACGGTCAAGGCCGCGCCCCGCTTCTCGGCCGGCGCCCAGGGCGCGTTGCTCCTCGAGCCCCGCGAACTCGTCAAGACGGCTTTCGACGTCTATGAGAAGATCAAGCCCTCGCTGAGCAAGCGCAACCGCAGCGAATTCGACGAGCTCGTCGCCTTTTTCAAGGCGTACCATGTCGAGGACGTCGCCTGGGTCGAGGCGGAAATGGGCAGCGACGGGAGGTTCCGCGGAGCCTTCTTTTATCCCCATTCGGTGAGTGCCGCGCTTGAGGCGTCCATTGGCGGGAAAAAGGCTCCTTTCAAGCCGCTCCAGGTGGATGGAATCGGCGCCTTTGGAATCGAGGAGGAGGATGTCTTCTTCGCCCAGGTCGGACAGGTCGTCGTCACCGCAGCGAGCCGCCAGGCCCTGCTCGAGCAGGTCAAGCTCTACGGACCCGAGGGCAAGTCCGCCGATTCGTTCGCCGGGCTCAAGCCGAGTGCGAAGGGCCTCCTGTCCGCCAAGGTCAAGAACCTCGGCAAGTCTATCGATCGGATGCCGACCGAGTTCCGCGCCGTGGTGGCGATGTTCGGCGATCCCGACATCCAGCGGATCCTGAAGGAGAGCGGCGAGTTCACCGCCAAGGTGACGACCGAGGACCTGACGATTTCGCTCGAGGCCGGCACCGAGGCGGACGCGACCTCGCTCAAAACCATGATGGATGGCCTCATCATGATGGCCCAGACGCTCATTGCGTCCCAGAAGGAGGATCTCGCCGAGAGCCTGCCTCCGGAGGTCAAGCCGCACCTTCCTGCCATCGAGGCCGCCGTCAAATCCCTGTCCTGCCGTCAGAACGGCAAGAAGGTCACCCTCGGCATGAAGGTTGAGATCGTCAAGCTCGCCGCCGCCATTCTGCCGTCGGTCATGTAAGTCATCAATCTCCTGACCGAAGGTCGGTTGGAGTGTAAGACGAAAGGAACAAAACAATGAACTACCTCAAGATTGCAAGTGCCGCCCTGGCGGCGTTTGTCATGGTCGGTTGCGGCGACAAGAAGGGCGACTGCTGCGGGAAGAGCGAAACCTGCTGCGAGAAGAAGGGCGACTGCTGCGAGTCGGTTGTCGCGCAGACGGTCTCGCCGCGCTTCACCGCGCAGGCCGATGCCGTTGCGCTGATCGAGCCGCAGGCCGTCATCAAGACGATTTACGAGATCTACGAGTCGATCAAGGACGAGCTGTCCGAGGCGGAGCGCCAGGAGACCGAGAAAGGCTTTGCGATGGCGAAGAAGCTCGGTTACGAGGATGTGACCTGGATCTCGGTGTCCGTCGACGAGTTTGGGGACAGGCCCCTCGGGCTGGCTTTTTCCGCCCACTATCCGCACACGCTCGCGTCCATGATCGAGACGCTTGGCGAGGAGGCCGGGGAGCCTGAGAAGATCGAGATCCCCGGGGCGACCGAGGCCTATAAGGGTGAAGGTGGCACCCCCGTCCTCGCCAAGGTCGGCGACGTCCTTATCGCGGCGGAGAACGAGGCGAAGGCCGCTGAACAGATCAAGCTTTACACGGACGGAACGACGGTCGCGACGTATGCTGATCTTCAGCCGAGTGCGACGGGCATCCTGAACGTCAAGATTTCCTCGTTCGGCAAGGCCCTCAAGATCACGGGCAACGGGTCTTCGGTGGTCAATCAGGTGCTGCCCGACGGCGAGCGTCTCCTCAAGGAGTGCGGCGAGTTGACGATCAAGGTGACGACCGAGGGTGCCGAGATTTCGCTCGAGGCTGGTTCCGTGACGGACGCGACCACGATCAAGACGGGGCTCGACAGCGTCGTCATGATGGCCAAGATGGCCTATGAGGAGCACAAGGCCGAGCTGGTTGCCGAGCTCCCGCCGGCGGTCAAGGAGCAGCTTCCTGCAGTTGACGCGGCCGTGAAGTCGCTTGCCTGCACGCAGAAAGGCAAGGTTGTGACGCTCTCTGTCAAGGCCGAGATTCTCAAGCTTGCCGAGGCGCTTGCACCGGTCGTGTTGTCGAGTGCCTCTAACCGTTGAATTCTTTAAGGAGTCGAGAAGACCGTGAAAACGAAACCGATGAACGTTGTTGAGAAGATCCTGTCCAAGCACCTCGTCGAGGGCGATCCCGCCGTCGACCCGGAGCTCGGCATCCACATCGACCAGACGCTGAAGCAGGCCGCCACCG
>CAMEZU010000015.1 GCA_945947925.1 uncultured Verrucomicrobiota bacterium | reverse complement strand
GCGGTCTTGACTGCCCGAGTACGTTCCCGACGATTTGGCGCGTTGACACAGGAGTGCACTAATTGATATAATCTTGCCTGTTTTTTAGAAAACGGAAAGAGATAACGAATGAAAGAAGTCAATGGCGAGCTGGTGGCGACGGGCCTGAAGATGGCGATTGTCGTCAGCCGTTTCAACAGCTTTCTCACCGAGCAGCTTGTGAAGGGCGCGGTCGATGCGTTCGTGCGCATGGGCGGCGACGAGAAGGACCTGACGCTCGTGCGCGTGCCGGGGGCCTACGAGCTTCCGATCGTGGCGCAGAAGGCGGCGGCGTCGGGCGTCGACGCGGTCGTGTGCCTCGGGGCGGTCGTGCAGGGCGCGACGACGCATGCCTCGCTCATCAATGTGACCACATCTGAGGCGTTCAGCAAGATTTCGCTCAAGTCTGGCGTGCCGGTGCTGGACGGCGTTGTCTCGGCCGAGAACCTCGAGCAGGCCGTGGAGCGCTGCGGAACGAAGCAGGGCAACAAGGGCTTTGCCGTGATGCAGGCCGCCGTCGAGATGGCGAATGTGCTGAAGAAGATTTGACGTTTTTGTTACGTAGAAAGAAAGAGAGAAAGACAATGGCGAAAGAAGTGAAGAAGGTTGCGTTTCTGACGGCTGGCGGACTGGCCCCGTGCCTGAGCTCGTCGATCGGCTTCCTCATCGACGAGTACAACAAGGTGGCCCCGAACGTCGAGATGATCGGCTACGTCAACGGCTACATGGGCCTTCTCAAGGGCGAGTCCATCCCGGTGACGGACGAGGTCCGCAAGAATGCGCTCATCCTCACCCGTCATGGCGGCTCCCCGATCGGCAACAGCCGCGTGAAGCTCACGAACGTCAAGGACTGCGTGAAGCGCGGTCTCGTCAAGGAAGGCGAGGATCCGCTCAAGGTCGCGGCCGACCAGCTCGTCAAGGACGGCGTGGACGTCCTCCACACGATCGGCGGTGACGACACGAACACGACGGCGGCGGACCTCGCGGAATACCTCGCGAAGAACAACTATCCGCTCATCGTCGTCGGCCTCCCGAAGACGATCGACAACGACGTCTACCCGATCAAGCAGTCCCTCGGCGCCTGGACGGCCGCCGAAGAGGGCGCGAAGTTCTTCATGAACGTCGTCAAGGAGAACAGCGCCAATCCGCGCGCCCTGACGATTCACGAGGTCATGGGCCGCAACTGCGGCTGGCTCACCTACAAGACGGCCCAGTGCTACCGCAAGATGCTCAAGCGCACGAAGTTCGTGCCGGGCTTCATGCTCACGCCCGAGCGTCAGGACGTCCACGCGGTCTACGTGCCGGAGTCCCGCATCGACTTCAAGCAGGAGGCCGAGCGTCTCAACGCGATCATGGACAAGTGGGATTCGGTCAACATCTTCGTGTCCGAGGGTGCGGGCGTTGCGGACATCATCGCCGAGATGAAGAAGCGCGGCGAGGACGTCCCGGTCGACGCGTTCGGCCATCCGCGGCTTGACAAGGTCAACGTCGGCCAGTACGTCGGCAAGCGCTTCGGCGAGCTCCTCAACGCCGAGAAGGTCCAGGTCTTCAAGTCCGGTTACTTCGCCCGTGCGGCGGCGCCGAACAAGAAGGACCTCAAGCTCATCGAGAAGTGCGCCCGTGCGGCGGTCGCGTGCGCCCTCAAGGGCGAGTCGGGCGTCGTCGGTCCGGATGAGGACAACGGCGCCGTGATCCACGCCTGCGAGTTCCCGCGCATCAAGGGCGGCAAGCCGTTCAACGTGCGCAAGGGCTCCTTCCGCAAGATGCTGTCCGAGATCGGCCAGCCCAATCCGCGCAAGAAGCGTACGGCCAAGTAAGGCAAACGGCCTGCCGGCCCAATGTGAACGAACCCAAGGGAGTTAGCCATGGCAGAGGAACAGAAGAAGGGTGTGATCGTCGAGTTCGACTTCGCCGCGATGAACGGCGCCGAACTGCTGTACAAGACCGCTGAAACGGTTCTCACGGAAGGGGAGATTCCCTTTGACGTGCGCATCGAGGCTCAGTACCTCGCCGGTGGCAACTGCCTGGGCGGCCTTACGGAGTATTTCGAGGCCATCAAGACGAAGAAAACCGCCGCAAAGGCGGCCAAGGACATCGCCGACGGATTCCGCGAGGCGCTGAACAAGGCCCTGCCCGCGGCGGTTTCTCCCGCTTTCAAGGGCTTCGTGAAGAAGCTCGCCGACAAGGGCGTGAAGGTTGTCCTCGCGACCCGCGCCGACACGGCGGTCGCCGAGGCGGCCTTTGCGGACCTCCTCGGGGACAACGTCGCGCTCTACCAGGAGACCTCGTCCGCCTACGGCAGCGTCAAGTGGGACGCCTGGCGCCGCGCCTGCGCGATGAACAACCTGCGCAACTTCCTGACCCTCGCCGTGACGGGCTCGGGTCACGGCGTGAAGAGCGCGCTCCTCGCCGGCATGGGATCCGTCGCGGTCGTCAACGACCACGTCGCCTACCAGGACTTCGGCGGTGCGGACGAGACGGTCGATGCGCTCGACGGCGCGACGGCCGACCTCATCCTCGGCATCCTTCGGGTGAATTGAGAGACAAGATGACAGGCATCGAAAGACTGCACGAAATCATGACCCGTCTGCGCGATCCGCAGGCGGGTTGTCCTTGGGACCGCATCCAGACGCTCGAGTCGCTGAAGCCCTGCGTCCTCGAGGAGACGTACGAGCTCCTCGCCGCGATGGACCGTCCCGACGACCAGGTCAACTACATCGAGGAGCTCGGCGACGTCCTCCTCCAGATCATGTTCCAGAGCGTGATGGCCGAGAAGGAGGGCCGCTTCACCTTCGACGACGTCGCGAACGGCGTCGCCGACAAGCTCGTCCACCGCCATCCCCACGTCTTCGGCGACGTCAAGGCCGACGATCCCGCGACCGTCCTGCGCAACTGGGAGCAGCTCAAGCAACTCGAGCACAAGAAGGAGGCGCGCCATTCCGCGCTCGATGGCGTCCCCGCGACGCTTCCCGGCCTTCTCAAGGCCCAGCGCACGCAGGAGAAGGCCGCCCGCGTCGGCTTCGACTGGAGGGACGCGGAAGGGCCTCTCGCCAAGATCAAGGAGGAGATCGCCGAACTCGAGGCCGAGATCGCCGCCCGCACGAGCGAGGCCCCGGCCGATTCGGACCGCGTCAAGGAGGAGCTGGGCGACCTCGTCTTTGCCGTCACCAACCTCGCCCGTCACCTGAAGGTGGACGCCGAGTCCGCCGTGGAGCTCACCACGGCAAAGTTCTCCCGCCGCTTCCGCACGGTCGAGGCCGCGGCCAAGGCCGCCGGCAAGCCGCTCAAGGAGATGACGCTTGCCGAGATGGAAGCGCTGTGGGAGAAGGCGAAGCGTGACGATTGAGGCGCTGGAGCCGCACGGCTTCTGCGCCGGCGTGACGAACGCCCTGCGCAAGGCCCAGACGCTTCTTCATCCGAAGGAGACGGTCTACTGTCTGCACGAGCTTGTCCACAACGAGCTGGTGGTTGCCGACCTGAGGGCGAAGGGAATGGTCTTCGTCGAGTCGCTGGCGGAGGTTCCGGAGGGGGCGACCGTGCTCTTTTCGGCGCACGGGGTGAGCCCGGCGGTCCGTGCCGAGGCGGAGGCCCGGCACCTGATGGTCGTGGACGCGACCTGTCCGTTCGTCGCGCGCGTTCACCAGTCGGCGGTTGCGTTCGCGTCCCGCGGACTCCAGGTCGTCGTCATCGGCCATCGGGACCACGCCGAGGTGAAGGGCATCGTGGGCGAGGTCGCGGAACCGATCGTTCTGGAGAGCGGCTCTCCGCAGCACCTGGCCGCGCTCTCCCGGACGCGTCCCCTCGGGGTTGTCAGTCAGACGACGATGAACGCCGACGATGTCGAGGACCTTGTCGGGAAGCTTCGGGAATCGTACGAGGTCGAGTCCGTGGCCGAAGTGTGCCGCGCGACGAAGGAGCGGCAGGACGCGGTCAAGGCGTTCGACGGCGATGCGCTGCTGGTGCTGGGAAGCGCGAACTCGTCCAACACGCGGCGGCTGTGCGAGGTCGCCCGCTGCCGGACGTTCCGGGCGGGGACGCTGGAGGACGTGCGCCAACTCGATTTCACGGGGGTGAAACGGCTGGGGGTCACGAGCGGGGCCTCGACGCCGGAGGATTTCTTTCATGCGGTGATCCGCGAATTGGAGGGGAAATGAAGAAACTGCTGATGTGGGCGGCGCTGTCCGCCTGTTCGCTGTCGTTTGCCGACGTCTACATCATCGACGGCAAACGGGTCGAGGGCGAGGTGCACGAGGAAGACGGCCTGCGGACGATCTGCACGGCCGAGATGTGCCTGATTCTCCCGGACGACGCCGTGCGGGTGGATGGACAGGACGAGGGGAAAACCGGGGACGAAGGGCAACCCCGAGTCGGGGTTGCGGACTCGCCCGAAGGAGTCGGCGGGGCCGACCCGACCCCGCCGGGAGAGAGCCGTCAGCCGGCGAGCCATCAGTGGATGAAGGGCGGGTATATGGACAAGGACACCTTCCTCCGGTTCCTCCGCGGCGAGGTCTACGACGAGACGGACGACGGCGGATTCCTCGCGGGCAAGGCGTGGTACCTCGTCATCCTTCTCGTCCTTGTCGGGGGCCTTGCGATGAACCTGACGCCGTGCGTGCTGCCGATGATGCCCATCAACCTGATGGTGATCGGGAAGTCCGCCTCGCGCGGCGCGCTGTACGGACTCGGCATCGCGCTCGCGTACGGCACGATGGGGCTGCTGGCGGCCGTGGGGGGACTCGCGTTCGGCACGATCCAGGGGAGCCCCTGGTTCAACCTGGCGATCGCGCTTCTCTTCGTCGCGCTGGCGCTGTCGCTGTTCGGCGTCTTCATGATCGACTTCTCGAAGGCGCGGCAGGGGGCCTTCAATCCGGCGAAACTCCAGCGGTTCAAGGCGGCCTTCCCGTTCGTCATGGGCGTGGTGAGCGCCGTGCTGGCCGGCGCGTGCATCGCGCCGATCCTGATCGCGGTCCTCCTCCTGACGGCGAAGCTCTATGCGGCCGGACAGAAGCTCGCGCTCGCGCTGCCGTTCGTGCTGGGCCTCGGCATGGCCCTGCCGTGGCCGTTCGCGGGGGCGGGACTCAAGCTGCTGCCGAAGCCCGGAGCGTGGATGAGCAAGGTGAACAAGCTCTTCGGCGTCATCGTCCTTCTCTTCGCGGCCTGGTACGGACACCTCGCCTACAAGGGCTTCACGTTCAAGGCCGACGGCGAGATCACGCCGGACAACTTCTCGCTCGTCGGCGTGAAGCGTCCCGTGCTCGTCGACTGCTGGGCGACCTGGTGCAAGAACTGCAAGGCGATGGAAGAGACGACGCTGCAGGATCCCGAGGTGAAGGCCGAGCTCGAGCGGCGCGGCTTCACGGTGATCCGCCTCCAGTGCGAGAAGGGCGCGGAGGACCTCGAGCGGAAGCAGCCCGACTTCAAGGGCGTGAAGGGACTGCCGACCTTCGTCGTCTTCGAATGACGCCTGCGCCCCGATATGTTAGCCTAGACTAGCCCGCGGGGCATGTGCTATAATTTCTTGAGTTTTTAACAACAACCAAGGAGGAAACGAAAATGGCTCACAAGATTGATGCCGAGAAGTGCGTTGGCTGCGGCTGCTGCGCGGGTGTTTGCCCGGCGGAGGCGATTACGGCTGGTACGCCCTACGTGATTGATGCCGACAAGTGCCTTGACTGCGGCGCTTGCGCGGGTGCCTGCCCGAACGAAGCTATCTCCCCGGCGTGATAGAGTTCATTCAGGAAACGCTGCTCCTCCTGCCGTTTCTCTTCGCGACCTATCTGGTCCTGGAGGCGGTGGAGGCGCATGCGGGCGGAGCGCTCGAGAGGTTTCTCGAGCGTTCTCGTTCTGTCGGACCGCTGGCCGGCGCGCTCGCGGGGGCGATTCCCCAGTGCGGCGTCTCGGCGGCGGCGGCTTCTTTTTATGCCGGAGGCGTGGTGACGGTGGGCACGCTGCTGGCGGTGTTCCTGTCCACCTCGGACGAGCTGATCCCGGTGCTTCTGTCGTCGCGCGTGCCGACGCTCGTCATGGCGAAGATCGTGGCCCTGAAGGTCGTCGCGGCGATTGCCGTCGGCTTTACCGTCGAAGGGGTGCTGGTCTTTTCGCGCCACCTGCGGCGCAAGGTGTCGATCGAGGAGCTGTGCGAGCACAGCCGGTGCAGCTGCCGTCACCACAAGGGCATCGTGATGCCCGCGCTCATTCACACGCTTGAGATCTTCTTCTTCATCGTGCTTGTCTCGGGCCTCATCGAGCTGACCCTGCACTGGTTCGGCGAGGATGCGCTCGAGACGCTCCGCCTGAACCGTCCGTTCGTCGGCGAGGCGTTCGCGGGCCTCCTGGGCCTGATTCCGAACTGCGCCGTGTCCGTCGCCGGGGCGAAGCTCTATGTCAGCGGGGCGATGAGTCCGGGGGCGCTGATGGCGAGTTCCTTCACCGGGTGCGGCGTCGGCCTCTTGGTGCTGTTCAGGACGAATCGGAACTGGAAGGAGAACCTCTGCATCCTGCTGGCGGTCTATGGGACGGGCGTGGTGCTGGGCTGGATGTCGGGCTTCGTCCTGGGGCCGGCGTCCGGTTGATTTCGACGTTCGGACGAGGAGGGGGTGTTGAGATGAAGGCATGTTTCTGGAAGGCCTTTGAATGGGGCAAGACGGTTCTGCGCGCCTTTCTTGACAACAACTGCGCGATGCACGCGGCCGGTCTCACCTATTACGCGATGCTGGCCCTGGTGCCGATCCTGTGCGTGCTGCTGCTGCTGGCCAAGACCTTCGGCGCGGACCAGGTGGCCAAGGAGAAGCTGCACGGCTGGTTCGAGGACCGCATCAGCCAGTTCGAGGTGTCGGCGGAGGAGGACGCGGCGGACCGCCGTGCGGTGGCCGAGGCCCTGTCCGCGGCGACGAACCGCGTCGAAACGGCGGCCGCATCGGATGGCGCGGCGCCGGCCGACGTCCTTTCGGCGGTGGCGGCGACTAACCGGATCGGCGCGTCCGCCGGGGAGTCCGCGCCGTCTGACCGCAAGCGGACCGAGGCGGAGAAGAAGCGGGCGGCCGCGCAGGAGTTCGTCGCGCAGGCGCGCAGCCTCGAGCGCGGACTCCTGGAGCGCATCGAGCAGTTCAATGTCGGGACGCTCGGATGGGTCGGCCTGCTGATGCTGGGCTGGACGGTCATCGGGTCGATTGGCATGGTCGAGGTGAGCTTCAACGAGATCTGGGGGGTGCGCAAGCAGCGCGTCTTCTGGCGGCGGATCGTCCTGTACCTGTTCGTCACGTTCGTCCTGCCGGTGCTGGTGGCGCTGGCGGTGTCGGTGCCGTTGCTCAAGCTGGCGAAGGACATCATCCAGTCGACGGCGGGGGCGCTGTGGCTGACGCGCTGGCTGTCGGACGGCATGGTCTGGGTGCTCGACTCGTGGGTGCTGCGGATGGCGATCACGCTCTTTTTCTCCACGCTTGTCTTCGCCTTCCTGTTCAAGGTGCTGCCGAACTGCAGGGTCCGGTTCCGGCCGGCGTTCTGGAGCGGACTCGTGACCGCGCTCCTCTTCAGCTCGTGGTTCAGGATCTGCGCCGTCGCGCAGGTCGGCATCGCGAAGTCGTCCGCGCTGTACGGCTCGTTCGCCCTGCTGCCGATCGTGCTCGCCTGGCTGTACATGAGCTGGCAGATCGTGTTGCTGGGGTGCTGCATGGTGCGGGCGAGCTTCCTGCACAGGCAGCCTGAGACGTCCGGATCCGCGGTCCGCACCGTGTCACATTCTGGTGACAATCCCGAAGCGTCGAAGTGATAAGATAGGTGCCATCAGAAACAACAGAAAGGAACTCCTGAAATGAAGAAGACACTCATTGCTCTGTGTGGCGCCCTGACACTCGCCGCATTCGCCGATTCCGCCGAACCCGCTCCGTCCGCGGAGGCCAAGTGTCCGTGCCGTCCGTCCGCCGAAGCCGGCGCCCGTCCGAAGCGCGGTCCGATGCAGCGTCCGCCGATGCTGACGCTCAGCGAGAAGACGACGGCCGAGGACATCGCGGCGTTCAAGGCCGAGGTCGCGAAGAAGATCGACGAGACCGCCGCCGCTTATGCGGCCAAGTCCGGCGAGGACAAGAAGCCCGTGCGCATCGTGCTGTTCACGAATGAGGGCATGGGTCCCCGTCAGGGCAAGGGGCCGCGCGGCGAAGGTCGCGGTCCGCGCGGCGACCGTCCGCGCCGCAACCGCGGCGGTGACGCCGCGGCGCCGAAGCCAGCTGCCGAGGCGAAGTAAGCTCGCGTGACGCGCCATGGGTCGGGACCTCAAGTTCTTCCTGCTGGCCGTCGGAATTCCCGCGTTGGCGATTGCCTTCGCGGGAATCTGCTTGATTCGTTACGAGATGAAGCGGGCGGACGCGCGCCAGGTGGAGCGCGTCCGCGAC
This sequence comes from uncultured Verrucomicrobiota bacterium, assembly GCA_945947925.1. Lineage (GTDB taxonomy): Bacteria > Verrucomicrobiota > Kiritimatiellia > RFP12 > UBA1067 > UBA1067. Next base: position 8,787 of record CAMEZU010000015.1, on the reverse strand, counting down.
TGGGAGGAACGTGTCCGGACCTGGACCCAGGCCGACGCGGAGGCGCAGGCCGCAGAGAACGAGTGGCAGCGCCAGGTCGAGGAGTGGCAGCGCCAGCTCGACCAGCTCGAGCAGGAGCGCCAGCGTCAGCGCGAGGAGTGGCAGCGTCAGCGCGAAGAGCGCCAGAAGCGGGCGGCCGAAGCGCGTTCGGGACGCCCTGCGGCGACGAACGAGACCGGCGCGGCGGAAGGTCGGCGCCGTCCCCGCAACGGACGCCGCGGGCCGCCGCAAGAAGGCGGTCCGTTCCGCCGCTTCAGGATGAACCTGCCGCCCCCGCCCGTGCCGCCGGCGGAGAAGCCGTCGGCCCGGCGTTTCCTCGGCATTTTCCCGTCCGACCTCTTCTCGTCCGAAGAGTCCGTGGCGACCGAGCGGATCCTCTGGATCGGCGGGTGCATGCTGGGACTTCTCTTCCTTTCCTTTGGCGCGGGCATCTGCCTGCTGCTCAGGTCCGTCCGCTCCGCCCGCGAAGAGGCGCTGAAGAAGACCGATTTCCTGTCCAACATCTCCCACGAGTTCAAGACGCCGCTGACGACGATCTGCCTCTGCGCCGAACTCGCGCAGGACGAGGGACTCAGTCCCGAGCGCCGGCGGAGAGCGCTGGCGTCGATCCGCAGCGAGGCGGATCGGCTCAAGGGACTCGTGCTCAACGCGCTGGACTTCAGCCGTCTGGAGAAGCACCGCCGGGAGTACCGGATGGAATCGTGCGACCTGGTCGCACTGGTCGCCGAGGCTGCGGGACCGCTCTCGGAGCGGTTCGCGGCGCACGGCCTGTCGCTGCCGTCGGGCGAGGTGTTCGCCCGGGCGGACGCGAGCGCCTTCAAGCAGATCGTCGTCATCCTGCTGGATAACGCCGCGAAGTACGCGGCGTCCGGCGGCCCCGTCGAGGTGTCCGTCGCAGCGTCCGCCGGCCGCATCGTGACGACTGTCTCGGACCGCGGACCCGGACTCGACCGGAACGGCCTGCGCCATGCGTTCGACCGCTTCTGGCGCGGGGACAACGCGACAACTGCCGAAACGGGAGGCTCCGGCCTCGGCCTCGCGATCGCGCGCGCCCTTGCCGAAGGCATGGGCGGAAGCCTGACGGCCGCACCGCGTGAAGAAGGCGGCCTTGTCTTCACCCTCACCCTCCAGCCCTAACCCCACTCCCTACCATGACCGATATTCTCTTTGCCGAAGACAATCCGGAGATCCGCGAATGGGTTTCCGTGGCGCTCGAACGCGACACGTGTCGGATCAGGGCCGTTGCGGACGGCGCGGCCGCCCTGAAGGCCTACGAGGAGAAGCGTCCCGACCTGATGATCCTCGACGTGATGATGCCGAAGGTGTCGGGGTGGGACGTCGTGACGGACATCCGCCGGCGGGACAAGGTGGTGCCGATCCTGATGCTGACGGCGAAGGCGGCGGAGTCGGACAAGGTTCTTGGGCTCGGGCTCGGCGCCGACGACTACCTGACGAAGCCGTTCGGACTCGCCGAACTGCGCGCGCGCGTCTCGGCCCTCTTGCGCCGGGCGGGCGTGTCCGCGGCGACGACACGGCAGGACGATGTCTTCACCTTCGGCGGACACACGGTCAGCGTGCCGCGGTCCGTATTGGTCGCAAAGGACGGGGCCGAGACGGAGCTGACGGCGCTCGAGCTCGGCATTCTCCGGTTCCTGGCGGCCCATCCGGGCGAAGTCGTCTCGCGCGAGAGCCTCCTGAACGGACTCTGGGGCATCTCCTACTCCGGGACGACGCGGACGATCGACACGCGCGTCGGCTGTCTCCGGCAGAAGCTCGGCGCCGACGGCGTCCTGATCGAGACCGTCTACGGATCCGGTTACCGCTACCGCGCCGTTTGATGGTATAATATGGGGACATGTCAGACTCCAGTCTTATCTTGGCGAGCGGCAGTCCCCGGCGGGCGAAGATCCTGCGGGACCTCGGCGTCGCCTTCGAGGTCGTGAAGACCGATGCGCCCGAATCGAGCTATCCGGGCGATCCCGAGCGAACCGTCCGCGAGAACGCGCTCGCAAAAGGCGCGGTTCTCCCATCCTCCAACCCGCCAACCCGCCACGTCCTCTCGGCGGACACGATCGTGTGGCTGGACGGACGCATCTACGGGAAGCCGCGGGACCTCGCGGAGGCGAAGGCATTCCTGCGGGAGCTGTCGGGGCGGACGCATGCCGTGTTCACGGGCGTCGCGTACGACGGCGAGGCACGGGTGGTGAGGTCCGACGTCACCTTCCGTCCCCTGACGGAGGAAACGATCGACGCCTATGTGGCGAAGGTGAATCCGCTCGACCGGGCGGGTGCGTACGACATCGACGAGTGCGGGGAGTTGCTCGTCGCCTCCTACACGGGAACGTACGAGAACATCATGGGACTCCCCGTCGAACCGTTGAAGGAATGGGGGATCGCATGATGCATCAGGCAAAAACGCTGGTCGAACTGCTGAAGGCGCGGGGACTCACCTGCGCGACGGCCGAAAGCTGCACGGGCGGCGGGGTCGGGTCCGCGATCACATCCGTCCCGGGCTCGAGCGCCGTCTTCTACGGCGGCGTCATCAGCTACGACAACTCGGTGAAGGAGAACGTGCTGGGCGTTGCGTCCGACACGCTCGCGACGGTCGGCGCCGTGTCGTCCGACTGTGCGGCGCAGATGGCGGCGGGCGCGCGCCGGCTGCTGAAGACGGACCTGGCGGTAAGCCTGACGGGCATCGCGGGACCGGACGGCGGCAGCGCCGAGAAGCCGGTCGGCCTCGTCTGGTTCGGCCTGGCGACAGCGGACGGGGTCCGCACCGAGAAGGCGATCTTCCCCGGCGACCGTGAAGAGGTCCGCCGCCACGCCATCCTCCACGCCCTCGGCATGCTCACAACCGCCGCCCTGACCTAACCCCTACACCTACACCCTACACCTACTCCCTACACCTATGATCCAAGCCGTTGTTTTCGATTTCGGTGGCGTGATGACCACGACCATCATGCCCGAGCGGGTGCGTCCGCTGGTGAAGTCCCTGGGTATCGACTGGAAGGTCCTCGAGGACGGGTTCGCGCGCTACCGTCGGCAGATGGATGCGGACCTTATGACGATAGAGGAGATGTACGCGCGGATCTGGGCGGATGCGGGGCTGTCGGTCGCGCCCGAGACGCAGGCGAAGATCGTCGAGGAGGACATGGCGAGCTACCTCTATCGGGACGAGTCGACGCTCGCGTGGATGCGGGACCTCAAGGCGCGCGGCTTCCAGATCGGCATCCTGACGAACATGTGTACGACGTTCGCGAAGCTCTTCCGCAAGCATTTCCCGGACTTCATCGCCCTCGCGGACGCGCTGGTCATCTCGGGCGAAGAGCATCTCTACAAGCCGCAGCGCGAGATCTACGATCTTCTTGTCGACCGCATCGGCCTTCCGCCGGAGACCCTCTGCTTCATCGACGACGTCGAGGCGAACTGTCAAGGTGCCCGCGACGCCGGCTGGCAGGCGGTCCGCTACGAATCGACCCCGCAGGCATCGGCAGCCCTCGAGGGGATGCTGACGGCATGAAGACGGTGCTGGTGACGGGCGGGACGACGCGGCTTGGGGCGGCGATTGCCGGACGGTTGCGGGCGGACGGCTGGCGGGTGGTGACGAGTTCGCACCGGGCGGACGCGGGGGCGGACCTGGTCGCGGACCTGTCCGATCCGGCGGGGCCGGCGCGGCTCTACGCCGATTGCCTCGGGCTCCTGGACGGGAATCCGCCGGAGGCGCTCGTCAACAACGCGGCGCTCTTCCGTGGACCGGACGAGACGCTTCGCCGGCTCGCCTTCGAGGCGCCGAAGAAGCTGACGATGATGATGGCGGGGCGCGAGACGGGCCGCGGGGCGGTCGTTAACATCCTCGACACGCGCGTCCTAGGCGCGGCGGACGGCGAATCGGACGACGCCTACGTGCGGGCGAAGCGCGACCTTCTTGCCTTCACGCGGTCGGCGGCGGCGCTCTACGCCGAGACGCTGACGGTGAACGGCGTGGCGCCGGGTCCGGTGCTCGCGCCGACGCAAGTGCACGAGGCGGCGGGGGAGCTCCTCACGGAGCGTCCGACGCCCGCCGACGTGGCGGCGGCGGTCGCCTTCCTGCTGGCGGTGCCGTCGGTGACGGGGGCGGTCGTGCCCGTGGACGGAGGGCAGCATCTCCTATGAGCGACGCGCGTCCGGTCGGCTTCTTTGACTCGGGCCTCGGCGGAACCTGCATCCGCGACGCCTTTGCAGCGCTTTGTCCGCGCGAAAAGACGGTTTATCTCGCCGATACGGCGAACTGTCCCTACGGCAACCGTCCGGCGGAGGAGATCGTGCGGCTCGCGGAGGCGAACGTCCGGAAGCTCCTCGCGCAGGACTGCAAGATGATCGTCGTCGCGTGCAACACGGCGACGGCGGCGGCGATCGACTACTTGCGGACGACGTATCCGGAGGTGCCGTTCATCGGGCTCGAACCTGCGGTGAAGCCGGCCGCCCTGCGGTCGAAGAGCGGCGTTGTCGCGGTCCTGGCGACGGCGGGGACGTTCAACGGACGGCTCTACAACGAGACGAAGGCGAAGTTCGCGAAGAACGTCACCGTCATCGCGGCGGTGGCGGACGAGTTCGTGCTCGAGGTCGAGCGGCTGAAGGGGACGCGGGTCGAGACGCTGACGGGACCGCGCCGGGCGCGGCTCGAGCGGATCGTTCGCACGAAGATCGATCCGCTGGTCGCCGCAGGCGCCGACCACATCGTGCTCGGCTGCACGCACTTCCCGCACCTCAAGCCGCTCATCGAGGCAGTCGCGGGACCGGGGGTCACGGTGGTGGACCCGTCCCCGGCCGTCGCGCTCCAGGCGCGCCGGGTCCTCGCCGACCGCGGTCTGCTGGCGCCCTGACGCTGGACTTCCGGCGCGGTTTTGTGGTATAATTGCATTTCATAGTGCTCAAAAAAGAGGAAGATTGAAATGTCGAAGGATGCAAATGTCCGCAATAACCTGTGGAAGTGGCTGGTTTTGCTGCTGATTGCCGTGGGGTCAGCCTATCTGACGTTCCCAATCAAGGACGTCAGGGACGACTCGGGCAACGTGGTGCAGAAGGGCAAGGTCCGTCTGGGTCTCGATCTGGTCGGCGGTTCCAGCTTCACGCTGTCGATTGACAACGAGAAGCTGCGCGAGATGGTCATCGACCGCCTGTCCTCCCCCGACTTCAGCAAGCTGAGCGAGGAAGACCGCGAGAAGGCGATCCAGAAGGAGATCGAGGAGACGCTCCAGGGCTGTGACGACCGCGTGGTCGAGATCGTCCGCCGCCGCGTCGACGCGATGGGCACGAACGAGCCCGTGATCCAGTCCCTCCCGGAGAAGCACCGCGTCGTGGTGCAGCTGCCGAAGACGGACAAGAAAGATCAGGACGCGGCGCGCGAGCGCCTGCAGAAGATGGCCTACCTCAAGTTCCATCTCGTGCCGGACAACGAGGACGCGATGATCAAGCAGCTTCTGAAGGAGACGTCGGGCGCGCCGAAGGGCTTCGTGCGCGAGGGCGACATCTTCCGGACGGCGGCCGAGGGCGAGGGCGATCCCGACGCGCCGAGCGTGGCGAACTTCGGCAGCGACCTGGAGTTCGGCGACCTCGAGGAGTCGGTCCGTCTCATCTTCCAGCGCGAGAAGTCGTCTGACGGCAGCGTTTCGTTCCTGCCGCGCTTCATCTACCGCCGCGAGCAGCTCAACGGCGGCGACCTCGAGTCCGCGAAGGCCTCGGCCGGCGACGGCCTGACGCCCGGCTATTGCGTCAACTTCAGCATCAAGAAGGGCAAGCCCGCCGACAAGTTCGGCCGCATGACCGAGGCGAACAAGGGTCGCCAGCTGGCGATCGTCCTCGATGACGAGCTCATCTCCTCGCCGGTTCTCAAGTCGAAGATCAGCGAGCACGGCCAGATCACGGGCAACTTCACGGCCGCGGAGGCGAAGCGCCTGGCCGCCGACCTGAACGCTGGCGCGCTGCCGGCCCCGCTCAAGCTCGGCGCCGAGTCCACGATCGACTCGACGGTCGGCAAGACGGCGATTTCTCGCGGCATGTGGGCGGCGATCATCGGCTTCGCGCTGGTGGCGATGTTCATGCTTTACTACTACTGGTACGTCGGTGCGGTCGCCAACGTGGCGCTCCTGCTGGATGTCTTCCTGCTGCCGGCGGCGCTCTTCCTGGTCGCGCACGTCCTTGGCTCCTTCGTCAGCGACGCGTCGATGGACGGCGGCGGCTTCAAGCTCCCCGTGCTCACGATGCCCGGCATCGCGGGCCTCGTCCTGACGCTCGGCATGGCGGTTGACGCGAACGTGCTCATCTTCGAGCGCATCCGCGAGGAGTTCGCGCGCGGCGCGACGGTCGGCAAGGCGATTGAGAACGGCTACAGCCGCGCCTTCACGTCGATCTTCGACTCGAACCTGACGACGATTATCACGGGCTGCATCCTCTACTCGGTGGGCACGGGCCCGGTGCGTGGCTTCGCCATCATGCTGACGGGCGGCGTGATCATTTCGATGTTCACGGCGATCGTGGTGACGCGTCTCGTGATCGAGCAGACGTCCGACGCGAAGAGCGGCAAGGCGTTCAAGATGCGCCAGTTCTTCAAGGCGCCGAAGTTCGACTTCATGAAGTACGGCCGCAAGACGCTGCTCGGCTCCGCGATTGTCATCGCGGTCACGATCGGCCTCTTCGCCTACCGTCTCGTGTCGGACCGCAACTCGGTCCTCGCGGTCGACCTCACGGGCGGCACGTCGATCGTCTACGCGATCGAGGGCGACGAGCCGACCGACAAGGAGATCCGCTCCGCGCTCGACTCGATCGACAACGCGATGAAGATCACGAAGGGCGACGAAGGCGGCGTGCGCAAGCTGATCGTCAAGACCGGCCTCAAGGACCAGGACATCGGCGAACGCGTCGGCGCGGCGCTGAAGGAAGCCTTCGCGGAGAAGACCGCGTTCGTCCAGGAGGGTGTCGAGATGGTCGGCTCCGAGGTCGGCGAGGACCTGCGCAAGTCGGGCACGAAGGCCGTGCTCTTCTCGCTCGTGGCGATCCTGGTCTACGTCGGCTTCCGCTTCCGCTTCGGCTTCGGCCTCGGCGGCCTGGTGGCGCTCGCGCACGACGCGCTGATTTCGCTCGGCATCTACACGCTCCTCGGCCATCAGGTCTCGCTGATCGTGGTCACGGCGCTGCTGACGATCATCGGCTACTCGATCAACGACACGGTCGTCGTGTTCGACCGCATCCGCGAGCTGCTGAAGCACGACAAGCGCCTGTCGTTCTACGACCTCTGCAACCAGGCGATCAACTCGTGCCTGAGCCGTACGGTCATCACCTCGGTGACGACGTTCTTCGCGGTGGCGGCGCTGTTCATCTTCGGCGAGGGTTCGATCTACGACTTCGCGCTGACGATGCTCATCGGCGTCGTGGCGGGCACCTATTCGTCGATCTTCATCGCGACGCCGATCATGGCGTGGTGGTACAGGATGAAGCGTCCCGACTTCGACGACGAGGACGCCGAGAAGACCGAGCAGGAGGCTTGAATGCCTGCATAACGGCGAAGGAATCAACCCGCTTCGGGTTGATTCCTTTTGCTTTTTTGACGAGTTTACGAATCTGGAGGTGGAGTGATGGCGGAAGAAGAGAAGGTGAAGCTGCTGGAGGTCGAGGAAGTGCGCCAGCGGATCGAGGAAATCAGGAAGAACGTGTCGGAGATGGCCGACTACATCAAGATTGAGGAGCGCCGCGCGCGGCTTGCCGGGCTTGAGGAGCAGCAGGCCCAGGGTGATTTCTGGAACAACCAGGCGAAGGCGCGCGAGGTCATTTCGGCGACGAACGCGGAGCGCGCCTATGTCGTGCCGTTCGACGCGCTGCTGAAGACGGTGGATGACGCGGCCGTGATGCTCGAGCTCGCCGAGATGGAGGAGGGCGAGGCGCAGCAGACCGCGCTCAAGGACACGCTCGGCGAATGCGCGAAGGCCGACGAGTACTTCGGCAAGCTTCGCCTGCAGTCGCTCCTCGGCGGCAAGTTCGACCAGTGCAACGTGTTCGTCAAGCTTCACGCGGGCCAGGGCGGCACGGAGGCGTGCGACTGGGTGGCGATGCTCTACCGCATGTACCAGCGCTACGCCGAGTCGCAGGGCTGGAAGGTCGAGGAATACGACACGCAGCCGGGCGAAGAGGCGGGCTACAAGGACGTCTACTTCAAGGTCGAGGGGCCCTACGCCTTCGGCATGCTCAAGGCCGAGCGCGGCATCCACCGTCTGGTGCGCATCTCGCCGTTCGACGCCAACAAGCGCCGTCAGACGAGCTTCGCGTCCATGGAGACCGTTGCCGAGATCGAGGACGACATCGACGTCGAGATCAAGGACGAGGACCTGCGCATCGACACCTACCGGTCGGGCGGCGCGGGCGGCCAGCACGTCAACAAGACGGACTCCGCGGTGCGCCTCACGCACCTGCCGACGGGCATCGTGGTCGCGTGCCAGAAGGAGCGTTCGCAGCACATGAACAAGGAGAAGGCGATGAACATGCTGCGCGCCCAGCTGTACGAATACTACGAGGACCAGAAGCGCGCGGAGATGGACCGCTTCTACGGCGCGAAGTCCGAGAACGGCTGGGGCTCGCAGATCCGCTCCTACGTCTTCTGTCCGTACACGATGGTGAAGGACCTCCGCACCGAAACCGAGACGTCGGACGTCAACGGCGTCATGGACGGTCACATCCAGCCCTTCATCGAGGCCTGGCTGCAGATGAAGGCGGCAAAGT